>JBDNHJ010000371.1:0-13153 GCA_041688835.1 Fuerstiella sp. | reverse complement strand
CTGAAACAAGGCCTGTTGCGGGACCGTGGTTTCGAAGCGACTGGCCGCCAGCGTGTCCGGACTGGCAAAGTCAAACGTGCGAAACGTGCCCGGCAGATTTTGTCGATCGATGCGGGCGTAAATCGTGCGTCGATTCGTGAATGGTTGCGCCAGAATGTCGACCGACGTTCCGCCGACTGCTGTGTCGAGGTTACCACCGGCGCTGAGGACGGCGTCGCGATAGGCTTCGAAGTCCAGTCGGCGGCGCGGCATACGGCTGAGTCGGCGATTTTCTGGATCGTCATTGGCGACATCCGGTCGAGGCTGACTGGTTTGTCTCCACGTGTAGGAGACCACGATATAACGAATCAAAGCTTTGCGAGACCAATTGTTTTGAATGAACCAGTTTGCCAAATGATCCAGCAGTTCTGGGTGTGATGGTGGCGGCGTGCGAACACCGAAGTCGCTGGGAGAATCCACTAGCCCTTGGCCAAACAGTCGCAGCCAGATGCGGTTGACCGCCACGCGAGCCGTCAATGGATTGTCTTTGGCTGTGATCGCGTTCGCCAGTTCCAGTCGCCCGCTCCCATCCGTGAAGGGTTTGGGTTCGCCGTCCGACAACGCTGACAGAAAATGTCGAGGGACGCGTTCGCCTCGATTACCCGCACTGCCACGGACGAAAATCACGGGTTCACGCGGTTTGTCGCGGTCAACCAGACGTAACGGTGAAGGATCGTCTTTCGGTTCGTCCGAGGAATCGAAGACTCCGTACAGGGAATAGTAGTCGGCCGTTGGAATGGGGTCGAACTTGTGATCGTGGCATCTGGCGCAAGCGACCGTCAGTCCCATTGTTCCGCGCGACAAGACGTCAATGCGATCGTCGATGATGTCCTGTTGATTGTTTAAGAATCGGCGCCCCAGCGTGAAGAATCCCATGGCGGCCAGTTGCGCCGGGTCGTCCGAACCTGGCAATTGGTCCGCGGCGATTTGCCGTCTCAGGAATTCGTCGTACGGCATGTCGGCGTTGAGTGATTGAATGACCCATTCGCGATAGCGCCACGCATCTTTGTATTCGCGATCTTCCTGAAACACATAACCCTTGGTGTCTGCATAGCGAGCGATATCCAACCAGTAACGCCCCCAGCGTTCGCCGAACTGGGGCATCGCCAGCAGTCGGTCTGCATAGTCATTCAACCAAATATAAAGTTCGGGCGTGTCTGTGATCTTCGCTGCGGTGTTCAAGTCTTCCAGTTTCGGCGGCAGTCCCACAACGGCGAACGACAATCTTCGAACCAGTGTCCGGGCGTCGGCGGACGGCGACGGGGCGATGCCTTTGTCTTGCAACGTTTGTCGAACGAACGCATCTAAGGGATGCCAGCCGTCCTGATAAATGGCCGGCAGGGTCGGATCTGCGATTGGCTGAAACGCCCAGTGATGTTTCCATGCGTCGATGTCGACTGCGCTGGCTTGGCCGAAGTCGTGTTGTTCTGGCCAGATGGCTCCGGCTTCGATCCAATGTCTGACGGCCGCGATCTGGGGCTCAGACAGTTTGCTTTTGGGCGGCATCTGAATGTCGTCATCAGAATACAGCAACACCTGCAGCAAGCGGCTGTCGGCGATATTCTTCGCGATCACAAGGACGTCCGCGTCTGCAGTTCCGTTCAGGACCTGTTGGCGGGAATCCAGTCGTAACCCGCCTTCCTGTTTTTCTGGGCCGTGACAGCTGACGCAGTTGTCGATCAAAAGCGGCCGAATCTGCCGTTCGAAGAAATCGTCACGTTCGTCGGCTGTGGCTGAGACGTTCAGCAATAGGGTCACCATGATGATGGTGAAGGTGCACAAGGCAGTTTGTCGCTTGAGGAAAGGTATCATTGAGGCAGGATTCACTGAGGGATGTCGCATTTGGAAATCGACGGAGGACACGTATTGTACTCCGAAATGGTGGTGCCGTCGACGAAAACCGGCCCTGAGAGACCTGAGCTCCCAGCGATGGGCTGGTGTCGTTCCGCATTTTCCGGCTACACTCCGAAAAACACCCGTTGAAGGACGGGGTGGCGTATCAATGGAGGAGACACTGGTGACTCGAATTTTGAGCATTTCCGGTCTGCGTGGCGTGATTGGAGACGGGTTGGACCCGATCTATATTACGGAATTCGCAGCCGCTTTGGGCACAATGTTTAGCGGTGGTAAGGTGGTTGTGGCTCGTGATGGCCGCAGTACTGGACCGGCCGTTTACCACGCTGTCGTGGCAGGTTTGCTGGCGACAGGTTGCGAAGTGCTTGACGCCGGCATCTCCACCACACCCACTTGCGGAGTACTCGTGAAGCACCTTGGTGCTGCGGGTGGTCTGCAGATTACAGCCAGTCATAATCCCATCGAATGGAATGGACTGAAACCATTCGCCCCGGACGGCTCGGTGTTCAACCGTGAGCTCGGTCAACAGCTGATTCAGATTCTGGAAGGTGAAGCAGACATCGTCTGGAAAGATTGGTCTGGGCTGGGTTCTGTGACCACGATCGAAGATCCAGCCGCCCCGCATCTCGAAAAAGTGCTGGCGCTGGTGGATGTTGAGGAAATTCGGAAACGCAAATTCAAAGTTGTCATCGACTGCAACCATGGCAGTGGTGCCACCTGCGGCCCGCGTTTGCTAAAAGCACTGGGCTGCGACGTTGTCGTGTTGGGAGGAACGCCCGACGGAAAGTTTGAACATATCCCTGAACCCGTCGAAAAGAATCTCGGCGATCTGTGTACAGCGGTCATCAAGCATTCCGCCGACGCCGGGTTTGCTCAAGATCCGGATGCAGACCGCCTCGCGATCGTCGATGACACGGGGCGATACATCGGCGAAGAATTAACGCTGGCTCTGGCCGCCGATCATGTGCTTCAGAATCGCAAAGGTCCGTTTGTTGTGAACGGGTCAACCAGTCGAATTACGGCTGACATTGCAGCCAAGCATGGTTGTCAGTTTCATCGTTCGTTTGTCGGTGAAGCTCACGTCTGTGCGAAAATGCGCGCCGCTCAGGCCGTACTGGGTGGCGAAGGCAACGGCGGCGTGATTGAGCCTCGCGTCGGGTATGTGCGCGACAGTCTGGTGTCGATGGCGTATGTGTTGGATGGTCTTGTCAAACGAGAATCGACACTAGAAGCCTGGGCGGATGACTTGCCGTTCTATACGATTGTGAAGGACAAGCTGGAGTGTCCGAAGGAAGCCGTGACTGCCGCGTGTGCCGCGTTGCGAGAAACTTTCAAGGATGCGAAAGCGATGGAAGGCGATGGCCTGCGATTAGATTGGTCCGATCGCTGGGTTCAGGTGCGAGCCAGCAATACAGAACCGATTCTGCGAGTCATCGCGGAAGCTCCGGAAACCAAGGACGCAACCGCTTTGTGTCGTCAGGCGATGGATGTGGTTCGCGCGGCGGTGAAAGCTTAGTTTGGGCGTGTGAATTAGTGAGAGCCGGCAAGTACGTCGGTTTCGTGTTTTTTTCTGAAGTGCGGCATGGAGGCTGCAGATGAATTTTCGCTTACATCAACTTTGCATTCTGTGGGTGCTGGCGTGTCTGATCGCGGGCTGCGCTGGATCGAAGAGCAAGCAAACGGCCGCCAAAAATCGACAGCAAGAAGGCATTCCTGCGGGATCTCCAACGCTGAGAATGACTGATCACCACGAATGGGTGAAGCGCTTATTGGCTTCCAAACCTGTCGAAGCGATTCAGCTGACATCTGGGGGAAACGTGGTTGCGTATCCTGTGCCATTGCTGCCGTCCGTGGCGGCGACTGGGGAAAGCTATTCGTTGAAGGTCGATAGCCGGGCTCAGCTGGTCTGGCTGCAGAGCCACGGGTACGGGGGAAGTGTTCAGGAGACGAACGGGCCTTGGAAAATGAATCAGCCGGATGCCGCGCATTTGCTGCATTCGATCACGAATCCTCCAGCCACGGCCACGGCCATGTATCCACCCACGCAACAATAGAGTGACGGTGTCACTGGATGGCTGAGCGTAAGCTGGGTACGATTCCTTGCGACGACGGACCAGAGTTCGTCGCGGCGAATTACTCGGTCTCAGGTGTCCTTCATGCACGATCACAAATACATCGAACGTTTCGTCAGCCTGCTGGATGACGATGCCAACACACTGTTCAATTCCACCGTCGAAGATGCCGTGGAACTGCTCGGAACCGGCGACGCCGAAAAACTCAGACAGCTGGATGGTCAGTTTGCGTTGGTGCATCGCAACGGCCATATCGTGCGGATGGCGCGATCCATCGGACGGCCCATGCGTTATTTTCTGGCGAAGCAGATCGAAGGTCCGTGCTTGATCGTCGCGGAACGCATGGAAGAAATCTACGACCGGTTAAAAGCCGAAGGATTCGCCGATCAGTTTCATCCGTCGTACACACGCATGGTGCCCGCTCATCATGTTGTGGAAATTGCGCTGCTGGGGTGTCCAGACCCCAGCCCCACTTACACGCGTTTTTTCACGCCCGAACGCAACCGACTGCCATCGGATCTGGACGAAATCGGTTATGCGTATGTCGCGGCTTTGCAGAACGAAATCGCCAGCTGGCTGGACCAAATTCCAGCAACCGAACCGATCGGCGTGCTGTTCAGTGGTGGCATTGATAGTGGTGCCGTGTTTTGTGCCACGTACGACTGCCTGTTGAAGCGCGGCGAGTCGCCGGCGCGGTTAAAGGCGTTCACGCTGTCGGTTGATGAATCTGGGCGAGACGCCGATCAGGCGCAGCAGTTCCTGAGCGATCTGGATTTGGGTTTGTTTCTGGAAGTCGTTGACGTGCCCGCGTCGCAAATTGATTATCGCGAAGCGGTGCGGTTGATCGAAGACTATAAACCGCTGGATGTGCAGTGTGCGACGATGTCTTTGGCACTGTGCCGTGAGATTCGCAGTCGCTACCCCGATTGGAAGTATCTGATTGACGGAGACGGCGGCGATGAGAACATGAAGGATTATCCGATCGAAGAAAATTCGGAACTCACCATTCGCAGTGTGCTGAATAATCTGATGCTGTATCACGAAGGCTGGGGCGTCAATGCCCTCAAACATTCCCTGACGTACAGCGGTGGGCAGAGTCGCGGACATGTGCGATCGTGGGCTCCCGTGCGGAAGTTTGGCTTCAAAGGTCTCAGCCCGTTCGCTCTACCGAACGTCATCGAAGTTTCCGAAGGTATCCCGTTTATTGATTTGACGGACTGGCAGCATGACAAACTGTACTCGCTGAAGGGAGAGATTGTGCGGCGCGGTGTCGAACAAATCACCGGACTGACGATGCCCGTGTTTGAAAAACGTCGGTTTCAACATGGTGCCACAGTCGACGAAACGTTCGGCCGCTTGTTTCCGTCAGATGAACAAAGCTACCGCGACGTCTTTCGCGAAGTCTTTGCGTAGAACAAAATACGATTGAAACTCACGCAGCGATGGACGCCGTTTGTTATGCTCCCGGATACGTATTCTGATGCTGATATTCTGGCTGTGCGAAGTGCAAAGAATCAGGTAGATCCGCAGCGTCCGTACGCGATGCTGGTTGAGCCTGAGTTTTGTGCGGAGGGTGTGGTCGAAGACGTTGCCACGTTGTTCTTGTCGAATCGTGAATGTGCCTTTCGGTGCCTCATGTGCGACCTGTGGAAAAACACCACAGACACGCGTGTTCCGTTGGGGGCAATTCCACAACAGATTCGATTCGCGCTGCAGCAACTTCCGACTGCTCAGCATATCAAGCTGTACAACAGCGGGAATTTTTTCGATGCCCAGGCGATTCCGCCCCAGGACCTGCGTGCTGTCGCAGAACTTGTCACGGACTTTCGGACGGTGATCGTTGAGAATCATCCGAAACTGTGCAGCGATCGCGTGGCTGAGTTTCAGCAAATGTGCGGCACACAGCTGGAAGTTGCGATGGGGCTGGAAACATCTCATCCGCCAACTTTGCGCCGATTGAACAAGCAAATGACGACCGACGATTTCGCTCGGGCGTGTGAAGTTTTACTGCACCACGAAATTCGTATTCGGGCGTTCGTGCTGCTACGCCCGCCGGGAACGACGGAGCAAGAAGGCGTCGATCGCGCGATAGAATCCGTAAGGTTCGCTTTTCGTCACGGTGTAAATTGTTGCGCAGTGATTCCGACACGTACTGGCAACGGCATCATGGACCAGCTGTTGTTGAGTGGTGACTTTGCGCCACCGACGTTGCGTTCGCTGGAGACCGTGGTTGATACGTGTGTGTCTGAATTTGCGACGATTGATGATCGCCGGCGAGTCTTCGCCGACCTGTGGGATGTGGAACAGTTTTCGAACTGCGAGTTCTGCTTGGCCGCCAGAATTCAGCGGCTGGCTCACATGAATCTGACACAAACGCGGCTGCTACCCGTGGTCTGCTCGCACTGTTGTGAAGCGTCGAGAATTTCATGAGTGCAGCCGTCTTCGATATGATTGTGCTGGGTTCAGGCTTCGGCGGCAGTCTGATGAGCGCCGTGTTGGCGAAATCTGGGCGAACGATCGCCTTGATCGATTCTGCACAGCATCCGCGATTCGCGATTGGTGAGTCTTCAACGCCACTCGCCAATCAGACGCTGGCAAAAATCGCCGTGGAATACGATCTGCCTGAGCTGCTGCCGCTGACAAAGTATGGCACTTGGAAACGAGAACACTCGGACATTGTCTGCGGGATTAAGCGAGGCTTTAGCTATTTCGGTCATTCGCCGGAGATGAAATTTGATGGAGCCGATCAGTTACTGGTGGCGGCCAGCAGCTGTGATGAATTGTCTGATACGCACTGGCTACGCAGTGACGTCGATGCGTTGTTGTTTGGTGTGGCACAGAAATATGGCGTCGCAACTTTTGAGCAAGCGACGTATCAGATTCATCCCCATCAATCTCATGCAGCAGGCTGGCTGGTTGATGGCCAGTGCGAAGATCGTCCGATCGCTCTGCAGTCTGAATTTGTTGTTGACGCCACTGGTGCTGCGGGCGTCGTCTTAAAATCGTTGGGGATTGCAGATCAGACCCATGCGTTGCAGACGAACTCAGCCGCGATATTCGCCCATTTCGCAAACGTTAAGCCCGTGGCCGAATGCCTTGATCACTTCGGAGTCGACCGACATCGCCACCCATTCGCGTGTGATGCGGCCGCCGTCCATCATGTGTTGGATCAAGGCTGGATGTGGCAACTGCGATTCGACGACGACACGGTCAGCGTGGGAATGATGTTCGGTGAGCCCGCGACCGGAATTGTCAGCGACTCGGTCGATGTGAAAACCGTGTGGCAGCAATCACTGGATCGCTTTCCGCTGTTGCGACATCAGTTTTTGAATGCCCAGATCGTGCGGCCAGCGAATGGACTGCGGTATGCCAAACGGGGGCAGCGTCTTGCAGCACAGGCCGCCGGTGAAAACTGGGCCGCGTTACCCAGCACGGCGGGGTTCATCGATCCGCTGCACAGTACCGGGATTGCTCATACGCTGTTCGGTGTGCGGCGGCTGGCAAAAATTCTGCTGTCGGAACCCGCGAAGCGGCGATTGGCGTTGCTGAGTTATTCGGATAGCGTGATCAGCGAGCTGCATTTAGTGGATGAACTGGTGGCGGGTTGCTATGCGTCGCTGCCAAATTTTCGGCTGTGGAGTGCCTGGTGCATGTTGTACTTTGCTGCGGTCACATCAATGGAACAGGCTGACTCAGTTTCCGGGGATCAGTCATTTCTGAAAGCCGACGATGTTCTGCTGCGGCAGATGTTGATCGAGGCGAAGGCGGAGTTGCGGATGGCGATCGTAGACGGTTCTGCGGCCGCGTGTGAGCGATTCGAAAACCGTCTGCGTTGCCTAGTTCAGCCGTGGAATGTTGTGGGACTACTGGACGCAGCGAGCGGCGGAATGTATTCGCACACCGCGGCGGATTGAAGCGTGCCGAGCTGCATGCTACTGGTGCTGTTCGATTTGATCGTTCCGCCCGTCTTGTCGCGTCGCGACAAGATGTTGTTTCTCCACCGAATTGATCAAGCTGTCGATTTAGTCGGAATTTATGAGCGGCACGGCGCTAGCCGCCGGCTTTGCCAGCGTTTTTCAGTGCGTTACCGGCGGCTACCGCCGTGCTGCTCACGAAATCGACAGCTTGTTGATTTCGGTGGGAATCGCCGCCAGTATCGTTCGCTGAGCAGTCATATTCCGCTACCGAAAAACTGTCAGGGGATCAGTATGGTCGCTTGTGACGTTTCGTTGTGTGGCGTTGCGTGATTGACGGCTTTGACGGGATGCCTGCGTTCGGAGACCACTTCGAGGTGTTCCATTAGCACTCGTCTGACTTCCGCGATCGTCTTCGGATGCCGCTGCACCTCGCCGTGCGAGGCGGTGACCTGCACCTGCGAATCGACGTCGTTGCGACTTGCACTGCGCAGTCGAACGACGCCGTCGGTCCAGTCCTCCAGTGATCGCCCTTTGTTGACACCCACGATGTTATGATGTCGAACTTCGTCCGGAGCGGTCGTCTGATTCACAAGGCTCAGAACCGCCGAGTTCTTATTCAGTGAATCGAGGCTGGTTCTCGGTGCGAAAATCCGGTCCCACATGCTTTGGTTGTTTTGTCGGAAGATCAATTCGCTGAGGTTGGATGTGGTGTTCGGCAGCGAAACCAGTGAGCCTCCTAGCCAGCGTGTGAACTTGTTCGAATAGCCGCTACCGTTGAATGGAGCGGCGATCGTCACGACACGGTCAATGGATCCGTCGGTTTCGAAAAAGAAGACGCGCCTGATTTGATTGTGGGTGTCCTGATCGCCTTGGATTTGGTCGACCGGAAGTTTGCTGAGCCCATTCCACAGCTTGTCTTCGCTGTCGATCGTTAACAGATAGGCCATGAGTCCGCCCATGCTGTGCCCCACGACAACGGTTTGGTCGAGCTTTTCATTTTGCCCGTGCGGGTCGCACTTAATCCGCATTTCCTTCAGTCGATCACGCAGATTTGCGGCGGCGAACGTCAGGGGTTCTCCTGTTGGATATTGATAAAACCAAAACTGATACTTATCACGAATGGCAGGATCACTTTGTAAATCATTGAACATTTCCATCCAAGTGGTGGGGCTGGACCAAATCCCATGCACCATCAACACCGGAATGCGATCGGGGTCGAAAGGAGTGATCATGTGCAACCCTTCCAGATGTTGAGCCTTATCCGATCGAAAGAAGGCGAATGTTTCGAGTAGCTTCTTCTTCGGGTCTGTTAGATACCATGCCAGTGGGGTACTGAGGTCTGACTCCAGTGGCAGCAGGTTGTCATTGACGACGATGCCGTCCGTTTCGCGGGGATCGAGCAGCTGAATCGTAATTTCTTCATCGGGATCGCGTTCCCACGATGAAGGAGCAAATTCGGCAACAACCGTGACCGGTAAGCTCAAACCTTCTGCGTAGTAGCTTTCCAGTGGGTCGCAAGATTGTGAGCGTGCGCGACGGACCATAATCGGCACGCCGACGCCAGGTTTGGTGTGACGATTGCGCAGGTTCTTGAGTTCGTAGTTGGATACGAAATCGAATTCGCCCAACTGGTCTCTGCTAATCCATGGCGAGGGATACGGGACGTCAACGTTGACGATTTGCTGGCTGATGGGCATGCGGATCGGCTGGCCGAGTTTGTAGTCGCCGCTGATTTTGGCGAGTCTTAATAATTCCTGCAGGCTGGTGTTGTAGATTTCAACCGCTTCTCTTTGCGTTGCGGCGTTGGGATCTTTGATTCTGCCAGCGGAGTCGGATTCCGTGAATCGAATCCAGCTGTACCGCGCGGCATCGAGGCAGAGTTCCATGGCTAGGCCACGATCGTTTTTGTTCGCGCTGCGGGCGGCGAGGTAGCTGATTTCAGCAGACGCGCGCAACGCGTCCAAATGCTGCTCACCACCGATTTCATTCCGCGAATGGATCAGCATCGGGGCGAAATCTGAGGCACCCGAGTAGTCTGTGTTGTGCAAAAATGTCCATGTCTGAGCCGAAGGGCCGGGGCCACCGTAGGCGGTTTGCGTCAATCGCTCAAGAATCGGGTTCGGCGGTTTTTCTCGCAACTCCACAAACTGCACAGTCGTGCAACCGCTCAGTGCGAGCGTCAGCGCGCATGCACAGAGAATGGGTGTTGAAAGCTGACCGAGCATAGGAGCAGCGACAGAAGCAAAAAGTTGGCGACGGCAGGACGGGCGAACTGATGGTATCCGGGCTCAAGATGAGATAATGTCCCGGCGATCTTCGGCGTAGCGTCTTCGAAAACCACGATTTTGGTCAATGCCAGCCTGCTGGAAAGCGTAGACTGGGTGGGTTGCGCGGTTAGATTCTGGTCAATCCTGTTTCGTGCCGCAGCTACTGAGTTTCTTTTGTCCGCCTGTGGTGCTGCGTTTGTGGTTGACTACGCAATCTTGTCTCCAAGCCTGGTGAAAAATGTCTCGAACCAGCGTGATGAAATCTGGGTTCTCAGCCGCTGTGATCTGCGGTTTCGCTGAACTGTGTGCTGCCGCTGCGATGGTTGGCTGGCTGACCGATGCCGGTTTGACGGCGGGAGTCTGGCCCGGTGATGTGAATGCCCGAATCTTGTCGCTGTGGGGTGGTGGAATTGACGCCAACGTGTTGGGGCTTCCCGAAGCCAGTCTGAGCATCATGGCGGTTTGGATACGTCTGGCCGGTCTGACTGCGGTCTTCTACGGATTGTCGCAACTTCGCTATCGCGGTCAGAATGCAGATCGCGCTGCAAGGCATGCTGGCTTGTGGCAGACCAGCTTGGTCTGCTGCGGTTGTGTGGCGTGGTGGCTGCTCTGGCTGATTGGTGATCTGGGCATCGCACCGCTGGCCGCCTTTTGCATTGGTGTGCTTCCGCTGTGGATGATGCTGTTGCTGGCGACATTTCTGTGGATTTGGTGGCAGGCGATTTTTCCGTCTCCGCCACTGGGCGAGAAAATCCTTTCGCCAGAAGCTTCTGGTATTGGGCCTAGATTTGGCTTCGGACCAATTGCGTTTGTGGTCATCGCCATGGTCAGCTGGATTAGCGTTTCGTTCTGGCTGAACGACTGTTTGTACCAGCAATTGATGATTCCGCACGGTGATTCGGCGATGTACGAAGAGCATCTGTGGAATGTGTGGCATGGAAAAGGGTTTCGCAGTTACCTCGATCAAGGACTGTTTTTGGGAGAACACATTCAGGTCATTCACTTGCTGTTGCTGCCCCTGCATCTGCTGTGGCCATCGCATCGGCTGCTGGAGTTGGCCGAGTCGATTGCGTTGGGCAGTTGTTCGATTCCTATCTATGTGATCGCGCTGCGGCACACTCGGAACTCATGGGCCGCAGCGTTGCTGGCGGTGGCCTGGTTGTTTTATTTTCCGATGCACTTTCTGGACATCGCCATCGATCAGAAAACCTTTCGGCCGATTGCGTTGGGATTGCCGTTTCTGTTTTGGATGATTCATTTTGCCGAA
Source organism: Fuerstiella sp. (assembly GCA_041688835.1). Taxonomy (GTDB): domain Bacteria; phylum Planctomycetota; class Planctomycetia; order Planctomycetales; family Planctomycetaceae; genus Fuerstiella. The sequence continues at coordinate 1,737 of JBDNHJ010000371.1, read as the reverse complement.
TCTCAGCGGTTTGTTCGCGTGGGGATTTGCCTGCTGTTGGTGTTGTCGGCCAAGGAAGATATGGCCCTGCTGACCTGTCCGCTACTCGCGGTTCTGGCAGTGTTGGCTCATCAGGGTTCACTGACAGGTGCTGCGTCGTCGGCTGCAACCGACAAGCGAGCTCGCAACTGGTTGCTGGGATATTCCGTGTTTTCCGCAGTCTATCTGGTGGCAGTGGTGCTGGTGATTATTCCCGCCTTTCGTTCAGGAGAGCACGTGCATTACAGCCGCTACTTCGGCAATTTGGGTGGCAGTCCGGGTGAGCTTGTCAAAACGGCGTTGACGCAGCCGATGCGAGTGATCGCTCAAATGCTGAGCGTCAGGACGCTGCTGTATGTTTGCGTTTTCTTGGCACCACTGGCGTTCTTTCCACTGCGTCGGCCGTTGCTGCTGCTGGCGGGGGGACTGACGTTTGGCATGCTGTCGTTGCTGGAATTCGGTGGTCCCGAAGCGGGCGGCTTGCCACCTGTTCCGTATCACCATTTTCACGCACCACTGCTGGCGGTTGTGTTCTGGGCTGGAATTCGAGCAGTTCGTCACACAGATTCTCTGCCGAGACTGCTGAGTGGAATGAAGAGTGGTCCGCAGAGTTACGCCCGATTGGTGTTGTTGTGTTGTATCGCCACAGCAGCCACTGGATCTCTGATGCCGTTTGGCCTAGGATTTTGGTCGCACCAAGCATCGTTTGGCTATTCGCAGTTGTTCTGCCCCAGTGATCCACGGCAGCAACAGCGTGCAGCAATGGCACAGGTCGTGGTCGACATGATTCCATTGACCGCTCGTGTCGCAGCCACGGATTACATTCACACGCGGTTGACTCATTGCGAACGGTCTTACGACTACAGTGGCTACCTGCGGAAAGTGAACAATTATCAGCCGGGTGTGCCTCCAGACACCGACTATATCGTGATCGATACAGGACACCGCTACAGTGCCGTGAAAAGTGCAGCTGACGTGCGTGAACTACAGACCGAACCAGACCAGTGGGAATTGCTACCAGACACAACCGACGGCCTCTTTTTGATTCTCAAGAGAACCACACGATCACCCAGCCAAGACTGATGTACTGACGTTTTCCGAGCCGGGGTGAGTTGTCGGTGTCAGATTGGCTTGGCGATTACTGTTCACTGTTGTGAAGTGTGATTGGCGAAAGAAGCCTTTGATTCGATCGGGAAATCCGGAGATATTGTCGAGAATGCGTTCGAGTGTTGCCCGGAAGTCTGGGGTGTCTCCCGGAAGTGGTTCGTTCTTCAGATTCTGTTTTACGTCGTTGTTCAGGCGTTCCAGCCATTCCATAAATCGAGCGGCGTTCATCGTGCCGGAATACAATTCGTAAGTGAGCTCGCCGGTCGGAGTGACGCTGGCAATCATATTCTGAGCGATGCGAATCTTCGGAAGTGTCAGCACCGAAGTCTCGCCGCAGGGTGCGTGCGTGGTGCCGATCTGGTCGCCAACCTGAAAGCCGGCTTCGTCGCAGAATTGAACGTCGGCGTCTGCGTCTTCGTCTTCCGCTCTTTTGAGTGCTGCGGGCAGGGTTTCTTCGACGAATTCCGCGATCTCGTCCGGATCAGCTTCGCGAGCGTGGCGGGCTGGCTATTGCGGCGTCAGGTCCCAGCGCTTGAGATAATCCCCGACACTCTGCTCGGAAAGTTCGATGCCCAGCTTCACGCGAATGAGTTCACCAACCGTCGGGCGAGT
>JBDNHJ010000370.1:0-3118 GCA_041688835.1 Fuerstiella sp. | reverse complement strand
TCCCACTGATCCTGTATGCATTGTTCGGATCGAGCAACTCACTTGCGGTCGGTCCCGTTGCGATGGTCTCGTTACTGGTGTTTACCGGAGTCAGTGCAATAGCAACTCCGGGCAGTGAAGAGTTCATCGCTCTTTGCTTAACGCTTGCGCTCATGGTGGGAGTGTTGCAAATCGCAATGGCTGCTTTTCGACTCGGATTTCTAGTCAACTTTATTAGTCATCCGGTATTGGTCGGATTTACGAGCGCCGCCGCAATCGTCATCGGCTTCAGTCAGGTGAAACACCTAATGGGTGTGTCTGTTGATAGCGGCGAGCAACCTTGGCAGCAAATCGGGAACACTATCTCCAGCCTCGGAAATGCAAACGCTACTACTTTGCTGGTTGGTTTGTTCAGTTGCGTGTTGTTGCTCGCGTTCGCCTATGGCGTCGAGCCAGCCCTGAAGAAGTTCGGCGTCAAAGAAGGCGTTGCTTCGACAATATCCAAAGTCGGACCACTGATCGCAGTTGTCGCTGCAACGACTGTTGTATTCACGGGTAAGTTGCATCAATCTCACGCTGTAACAATCGTCGGCGAGATTCCTGCCGGACTACCCGGAATTACGATCCCCGACCTGAGCGTCGCGGCGATCACTGCGCTACTCCCGCTCGCCTTCGTCATCACGCTTGTCGGCTACATGGAGAGCATCTCCGTTGCGAAAGCACTCGCCAGTCGCAAACGCGAAAAAGTTGACGCCAATCGCGAACTTTTTGCGCTTGGCGTGGCTGATGTCGGAGCAGCGTTCACTGGCGGTTTTCCCGTCACTGGCGGATTCAGCCGCTCGATGGTGAACGATGCGTCGGGTGTTCGCACGCCGATGGGTTCGATATTCACGGCAATCTGCATCTCAGTCTCGGTCCTGTTTCTGACGCCGTTGTTCTATTACATACCCAACACAGTTCTCGCCGCGATCATCATTGTGGCGGTCGCTCCGCTGGTCGACTTCGGAGCTCCAATCAAACTCTGGCGATACAGTCGTTCCGACGCAATTGCGCTGCTGGTTACCTTCTCAGCGGTGTTGGGTACGGGTATCGAAACAGGAATCCTGATCGGAGTAGCAACAACGATCGTGTTGTTGATGTGGAAGATGAGTCGTCCACATGTCGCGGAAGTCGGTCGCGTCGGCCACACCGAACACTTTCGCAATGTCAATCGTTACGACGTGCGTCTGACGGAAGGTGTGTTGGCGTTTCGTATTGACGAGAGTTTAAATTTTGCCAATGCCCCGTTTCTCTACTCGTACGTCATGGAGCAAATCGCCGATCGACCGGATATCAAATCGGTTCTGCTGATTTCCAGCGGCATCAACGACATCGACGCGACCGGGTTGAAAGTTTTGGAAACGGTCCATCGCGAACTCGATGCGAACGGCATTGGTTTTTACATGTCTGACGTGAAAGGCCCCGTTACCGATCGTTTCAAACTTGTCGGCTACGAAGACGAATTTCTGTCCGAACACATTTTCCTGTCCGCCGATGAAGCAATCCGCAAGCTTTCCGAGTCGGAGTCTGCCGAATCGGTTAACCGTCAGCCAACCGGCGTACACGTTTAGCAATCAAGCATTTATGAACAACGCAGCAACTCAAAACGGAGACGAACCAATGACAACTGAAACTCATTTCTCGTTACCACGCTTGAACGAACCAGCACCGGATTTCGAGGCGGAGACAACACACGGACCAAAGAAACTTGCAGACGACAAAGGTAAATGGTTGGTTCTGTTCTCACACCCATCCGATTTTACACCAGTTTGCACGACCGAATTCATCGCTTTTGCCAAGGCCCACAAAGATTTTCAATCGTTGAATTGCGAGTTACTCGGGCTAATGGATACCAATGCACCGATTGGTACTTCTGCACGAAGACCATCACCACAGATCGACAAGCAATCGCTTCGCAATAATCCTTTCAACAGAGGAATGCAACGTCATGAAAGAACTACTCAGACCACTGGGCGTCTTGGTTGCTTGGCTTGTGCTTAATAAATGGATGCTGCCTCGCTTCAGTGTAAAGACGTGACCTACTTCGTCACGGGCTTACGTCGCGCGGGATTTACGAATGGTAGGCTATGAGAAAACCAAACGAAAGCGATAACGATGTTAAAAACAACCCCATCCAGTTCATTTCAAAAGGAGATAGACCCATGAGACGATACGCTACCCAATCAACAATCGTGGCAAAGTTGACAACCGTGCTTGTGGCTCTTGTCCTGGCCGGCACGGCGCACGCGCAGCCGCCGACAAAACCTCAGGCACAAAAAACGCCTCGCGCAGTCAAGTTGCCCGACCAGACGTACATGCCGGTGGTCGTCGACCAGGAGTTTGCAACGACCTCGGAAATGGACAAGGCGGCTAAGGCAAAAGTCATGGAGCGGCAGCAGGCATTGTTCGAGCAGCGTTACGATCTGAGTGACAATCCGTCGGACGCCATGATGGCGGCGGGCCGCAAGTCGGTGCAGCAAGGGGTTCGCGTGAAGCTGAGCGAAGGGATCACGTGGCCCAAGCTGGCCACGATGGCCCCGGAGGAAATCAAGCGAGACAACTTGTTTCCGCTAGGCTTTCGGCCATTGCCGCACACCAAGCACGCGGTCGGCGGAATGGTTTTTCCAAAGGCTCAGATTGATGCGATCAGCAGGGCGGAAAGCAGGGATCTGGAACGATTCGACGTGGCCTTCGATCTGCCCGATCACCTGACGCCCGAGTTCCCGCCGCCGATCTTTCTCAGCAGCCGACCCGACCTGGGCGACGTGTCGCAGGGCGAAGTGCTGACGTTCAAGAACTACTATCGGCTTCTGAAAGGCAAGCTGACTCCGGTGCAGATGGAAGGCATGCGGCTGCTGCTCACACCATTTCCACAGCAACAATTCAACCAGACGGAAGACCGCAAGGTGCTTGAGCCGAGTCTGGGCGTGACGTGCCTAGACTGCCATACCAACGGTCACACGAACGCCGCCTTCCATTTGAATCCCGACACGCGACCCCAAGCTGCTCGTTTCCGTCTCGACACCGTCAGCCTGCGCGGTATGTTCAATCAACAAATCCACGGCGCAAAGCGTTCTTTGCGTAGCATCGAGGATTTCAC
>JBDNHJ010000369.1:0-17913 GCA_041688835.1 Fuerstiella sp. | reverse complement strand
CCCGCTGGAGACCCCAGAACGACTACTGCGCCGCGTCACCTTCGATCTGACAGGGCTGCCGCCCGCGATTGCCGACGTTGATCGGTTCATAAGCGACACTTCGCCCGATGCGTTCGAAAAGGTGGTGGATCGATTGCTGGCATCGAACCGTTTTGGTGAACGCATGACGGCCGATTGGCTGGATGTTGCGCGGTACAGCGACACGTATGGCTACCAAGTCGATCGCGATCGTTTTGTCTGGCCGTGGCGAGACTGGGTGATCAATGCGTTCAATAGCAACATGCCTTACGACCGCTTTATCACCGAACAGCTGGCTGGAGACTTGCTGCCAAATGCGACTCAGGATCAAATTCTGGCGACCACCTTTAACCGACTGCATCCGCAAAAAGTGGAAGGTGGCAGCGTGCCCGAAGAGTTTCGTGTGGAATACGTCGCCGATCGATCTCAAACGGTTTCGACTGCATTCCTCGGACTAACGATGGAGTGCTGTCGCTGCCACGACCATAAGTACGACCCGTTGTCGCAGCGGGAATATTATCAACTGTATTCGTTCTTCAACAACATCGACGAAGCGGGCCTGTATTCCTTCTTCACGTCGTCCGTGCCGACACCCACGTTGCCACTGCCAACGCAGCAACAAACTCAGCAAATCAGCGAAGCGGAACAACAGGTTCTGGTGGCAGAACAGCGTGTGCAGAACCTTCTACAACAGGAACGTGCGACCACAGCAGCTTATTTAGTACTCAGCGGAAGGACCGATGCGGCTGGTTCGAACGAATCACTGATTTCCGGACAGGTCGCCCATCTGACATTCGACGACGGCGCGTACTCACAGAATGAACTCATCGCATCGCCTCATGGCAAAGCCGTGCGACTAACGGGGGATCATGGAATCGATGTGAAGGCCGGCAACTTTGCTCGCTGGCAGCCGTTTACCGTATCCACATGGCTCCAAACACCGCAGGCCTTCGAACGCAGCGTGGTCTTTCATCGTTCGCGAGCGTGGACTAATGCGGGCAGTCGCGGCTACGAACTGCTGATCGAAGACGGACATTTCAGTGCGGCGTTAATTCACTTTTGGCCGGGCAACGCGATTCGAATTCGCAGCGTGGCACCGGTGGCTGTTGAACAATGGCAACACGTCACCATGACCTACGACGGTTCCAGCAAGGCGGCGGGGCTGCAGCTGTGGCTGGACGGCAAACTGCTGGCCACGAAAGTTGTGCGAGATCAATTGTCGCGCAACATTACCGGTGGCGGTGGCGATACGATCAACATTGGGGAGCGCTTTCGAGATATCGGATTTGCGAACGGACTGGTCGATGAATTCCGAGTGTTCGATCGCCAGCTGACAGCGCTGGAAGTCCACAATTTGTGGCAGCCCGCCACGGCAGACAACGTGGATGCTTTGCAGTCGACATTCGCGGCATCACTTGCGGAATACGTGCTGGCAACTTCCGATCCGGAGTATCAGACGGCGCTGAAAGAACTTCAGGCGGCGCGCGAAAAGCTGTTTAAACTGCAAGATGGGTTGCAGGAAATCATGGTCATGCAAGAAGGCCCTCAACCACGCAAGTCATTCGTGCTAACACGGGGAGCCTACGATGTTTATGGGGAAGAAGTGAAATCTGATGTGCCCGCAGCATTCCCGGCCATGACAGATTCCATGCCCGCCAATCGACTCGGCCTTGCACAATGGATGACGTCGGCGGAACATCCGCTGACAGCGCGAGTGGCCGTGAATCGACTGTGGCAGATGTGCTTCGGTCACGGAATCGTGCGCACGCCTGAGGACTTCGGCAGCCAGGGCGCGCGGCCCACGCATCCGGAACTACTGGACTGGCTGGCGGCTGATTTTCGGGAACATGGCTGGGACGTCAAACGGCAGTTGAAGCAAATCGTTATGTCGGCCACGTATCGCCAAAGCAGCAGCGTGACCCCGGAGCAGCGTCAGCGGGACCCTGAGAATCTGCTGTTGTCTTACGCCCCCGTGTTTCGGCTGAGTGCCGAAATGTTGCGAGACAACGCGTTGGCAGTCAGCGAATTGCTGCAATCCACGATCGGCGGAGCACCCGCGCGACCGTATGAACTGGCGGCGTCGTTCAAACCGTCGGCTCCAGACACCGGCGCTGGTCAGTATCGTCGCAGTCTGTATACGTATTGGAAACGCACCGCACCGGCACCGATGATGATGACGCTGGACGCTTCGAAACGGGAAGTCTGTCGTCTGAAGCGAGAACGCACGGCGTCGCCGCTGCAGTCACTGGTGGTGATGAACGGACCTCAGTTTGTCGAAGCGTCACGCGTGTTGGCTCAGAAGATGACGGCCGAAAACGAGGCCGACCATCCTGAAATGCTGGTCGCCATTTTTCGGATGCTGACAACGCGAACCCCATCCGAATCGGACGTGGTCATCTTGTCGAAACTGTATGCAGATCAGCGTCAACACTTTGCGGATCACCTTGAAGAAGCTAACAAATATCTGGCCGTGGGGAATGCAAAAGCTGAGACGACTGATCCGGCCAGACTGGCGGCACTGACCAGCGTCATCAACATGCTGTTTGCGCTGGATGAATGCATGATGCGTCGATAAGCACCATCGGAACAAAACGTGGCATAGGCTTCCAGCCGGTAAAGACGGACGCACAGGCTGGAAGCCATGCCACGTCAAGACACGACAGCCTCGCAGAAAACTGAACAACAATCGCGAATTTAGGTCAACGATATGAATCTTCAACGACAACTCTGCACCGGATTCGACAATTCCAACAACATGTCGCGTCGCAGCGTGCTGCAGCAATTCGGCATGGGACTTGGAAGCCTGGCACTGGCAGACATTCTGGCCAGCAAGCAGGCTGACGCAGCGTTGTCGCAGCTTGATCAGCCGCAGCCCACAGCCAAACGGGTGATCTATCTGTTTCAAAGCGGGGGCCCGTCGCAGATGGATCTGTACGACTACAAGCCACTGTTAAACCAAAGACACGGTCAACAGCTGCCCCCGGAAGTTCGCGGCAATCAACGTCTGACGGGCATGAGCGGCAACCAAGCCAGTCTGCCACTGGTCGGTTCGCCGTTTGCCTTCAAACAATATGGTAACAGCGGTGCGTGGCTGTCGGATCGACTGCCTCACATCGCTGACATTGCAGATGACCTGTGTTTTATCAAATCGATGCACACACCAGCCATCAACCATGGACCGGGCGTGACATTCATGCAGACCGGCGGCCAATTTCCTGGCCGGCCGAGCATGGGAGCGTGGCTGGATTATGGTTTGGGGACGGAGAATCAAAACCTGCCGTCATTTGTGGTGATGGTGACGAAAGACAAGGGCGGTCAGCCACTGGTGTCAAGATTATGGGGCAGCGGATTCTTACCGTCGAAGCATCAGGGCGTTCGGTTTCGAGCGGGCAAAGAACCCGTGTTGTATGTCAACAATCCCGACGGCTTGGACAGTGGCAGCAAACGGCGCATGCTGGATGCGTTGCAGCAACTGCATCGCAGCCAACTGGCGGGCGGTGGACCAGATCCGATTCTGGAAACACAAATCGCTCAGCACGAATTGGCCTTCCGGATGCAATCATCGATTCCGGAAGTCACCGATGTTTCCTCGGAACCAGAACACGTGTTCGACATGTACGGCAAGGATTCACGAACGCCGGGCACCTTCGCCGCCAACTGCCTGTTGGCTCGCCGATTGTGCGAACAGGGCGTCAGATTCATTCAGCTGTATCATCCAGGCTGGGATCAACATGGAGGACTGCCGGGCGGGATTTCGAAGCAATGTCAGGAAACGGACCAAGCCTCCGCGGCACTGGTGCTGGATCTAAAACAGCGCGGATTGTTGGAAGATACGATTGTGATTTGGGGTGGAGAATTCGGCCGCACCAATTACTGTCAAGGGCATCTGTCGGCGAACTTTGGACGCGACCACCATCCTCGTTGCTTCTCCATGTGGCTGGCTGGCGGCGGCATCAAGCCGGGAATCACGTACGGCGAAACTGACGAATGGTGCTACAACGTGGCGACAGATCCCGTTTCCGTTCACGATCTGCACGCCACATTGCTGCATCAATTGGGAATCAATCACAAACAGCTCACCTACCGGTACCAAGGCCGACGCTTTCGGCTGACCGATGTCGAAGGCGAACTGATCGAAACGATTCTGGCATAACACGTTTGGCCTAAACCAGCCCAAAGACCTTGTCCATGTTGGCGGATATTTCCTTGAGTCGATCAGCGTCGCCGCCACCAACTTCTGCGGCCGCCCAACCGGTGTAGTTAATTTCCAGGAGTGCTTTCCGAACATCGGCCCAGTCGAGATCACCTGCCCCGATCTTTGTGAAGCTGTCCTTGGCGCGAGAAAAACCTTTGAGATCCAGTTTGACGATGCGTTGGTCCAATTGGCGAATCCAGTCGCCCATGCTGCCGTACTTCCAATGGTTGCCGATGTCAAATTGCATCCCGACCCACGGCGAATTCAATTCGTCGACGAATTTCACGAACTGTTCGGCTGACTGAGTGTGGTCGCCATTGTGATCGTACAGAAAATGATTCCACACGTTTTCAATCGCGATATGCACCTCCAGTTCTGCCGCGAGTGGCAATGCTTGGCTGATATTATCGATCGCACGTTTCCAGATTTCGGCAGGTTCGCCGTCTTTGCCGTGACCAATCACCAGCAGCGCCGTGTTGCCTCCCACAGCTTTGGTCATTCGTAAAGCCGTCTTCAGAGATTCCAACGCCTTGGCGCGCACGGCGGCATCGGGGTCCGTGTGGCGAACTTGCCAGTGACTGGAATTGACGGTTCCATCGACGGGCAGTCCGGTTTCTGCGATCGCCTTGTTGGCTTCTTCGACGTCGAAGCCTGGAGCATTCAATTCGATGCCATCAAAGCCAGCCGCTTTGACGGCGGCGAATTTCTCGATCAAGCCTCCGTTCCGCAGGTCGCTGCCATTCGAACCAACCATGCCGATCTTTAACGTTTTGTACAGGCGCCCCTTTAGTGTCGTTGGTTGAGCGATCTGTGCGTTCAATAGACTTCCCGATCCACACAAGATGGCGGAGGATTGCAGAAAGATTCTTCGTGATAAGTTGTGCTGGTGCATGATTGAGGGCCGCGTCAGGGAGGGATTGATTGAGGAAAGACGACTGTGCAAATGCTACATCGTGTCTCAGGAAGATGAAAGTGGTGGCGGCAAATTGTGGCTCCGGGAGGAGGCGATCATGGATCTGGTGTTTTGTTCTCGTGAAAGACGCAGGCCGAAGCGATGTCCACGACACTTGAATTCTGCAACAATCCACACCTCAGTTGCGGCTGTCACGCCCGCTCCCTGCCCGATAGCCCGGTAGCCGAAAGTTCAACGGTATGCAACACGCCTCTTTAACTCGCGCGGTTCATCGATCATTGCAAGTTCTACTTGCGCTCACGCTGCAGGCGGCTGTTTCGGGCGTCAGGGCTGACGAATTCGTCGTCGATCGCTGTGAAATTGTTCCGCTGGCGGATCATCAGGTCTCCTTTCAGATCGATGGTGCGGAAAAGCTTCGCTGGCATTTTGGTTCTCAGTATCCCAGGCCGTTTTTCTTTCCGTTCCACGGACCATCCGGAGTCTCACTGACGCGTATGGGACACCCAGGTGCTCAGAATCACGACCATCATCGATCTGTCTGGTTCGCCCATCATTCTGTTAACGGAACGGATTTTTGGTCAGACACAACAGCGACAAAAATTCGGCAGAAGTTTTGGTTCCGATATCGCGATGGGCAGGACGAATGCGTCATGGCTTCGCAGCTGGGCTGGTTCGACGTCGACGGTCAGGAAATCATGGAGCAGGATCTTGTTGTCGCAGTGATGCCGATTGGTGACGAGGAACATGCGGTCGAGTTTCAGCTGACGTTCAGGCCTCCGAAGAATGTGGGTGAAGTTGTTTTGGACAAGACGAATTTCGGCCTGCTGGCGGTTCGAGTCTCGAAAACCGTGTCCGAATATTTCGGCGGCGGCAAGCTGAGCGACAGTGAAGGAAACACGACGGAGAAACAAATCTTCGGCAAACAGGCTCGCTGGGTCGACTATTCGGGTCCGGTCGTTGTTGCTTCGGGAACGACTCGACACGTGGTCACGGAAGGGATCACCTATTTCGATCACCCACACAACCCTCGCCACCCGACTCATTGGCATGTCCGGCAAGATGGGTGGATGGGGGCGTCTTACGGAATGATGGCGCCGCAAACCATCAATCCGCAAAATCCGCTCGTTCTGCGCTATCTGTTGCACGCTCATTCCGACGCCTATGATGCCAAAAAAGCGGCCAAGGTGATGGCCGAATTCGCAGAACGTGCGGCCTTCGAAATTCGCAAACCTCGTGCTGCTGAAAAACATCGCCAGTACGAAGTCCAGCGAATTGCGGAGCCAAACGTCGCTGTCGACCAACGCTAGCAACGATTGAGACACAGTCTCGACACTGGTTGTCACCTGTTTTCCCTACGCGCTGTTCCGTTGTTTGGCAACTTCGACGCCAGAATGCTGCGGAAGTGGCAGATTCGCTTGACATCTTTGAGATGGCCGGTTTTGATTACACGCAGAACCGCGAGGAATTTTGCGTTGATTGGATGACCAATCGGCCGAAGAATGGCAACGTTGCCTGCTCCGTGGTGACTTGTACGTCGGACAAACGAAAACTTTGGAGACAATTAGAATGCGTAGTTTGAAAACCTTCGGTCGCATGATGGTCGTTGGGACCTGTATGTTTGCGATCGTTCTGTTGACCGGTCCTGCAGCTTCGGCTCGACCTCAGTACCAAAAAGCAATGGGTGTGGCTTATCCCGATCTTGTCAAAAAGCATGGCAAAGACGGCAAGCTGGCTTGTTCAGTATGCCACCCAGCAAAGAGCAAGAAATCGCGAAACAATTACGGAACTGCATTTGGCAAAGCCGCCGGCGAAAAGAACGTCAAGGACGCTGACAAACTGAAAGAAGTCCTCACCAAGATCGAAAAAGAAAAGAGCGCAACTGAAGGTAAAACCTTTGGCGATCTGATCAAAGCTGGTGAGCTGCCGGGCACAGAAGACGTTGTCCCAGCAGAGACCGAGTAGTGGTGTGGCAGCCATGAATGAAAATGTGGCTGCGGTCCGATTGCAATGGCGAACGGTCCAAGGCATGCCTAACATTTCAGGCTGACAAAACACTCATCGATTAACAAGAAACGCGGATCGCTTTCACGAGCCATCCGCGTTTTCCTTTGCGCCGACTTTGATTTGCACGGCTCGAATTGTTTCGCCACAGGCGTCATGCCGTAAGATTCGTCTGCATCAATATCCGCGACCTCCTGCAACAGGAACCTGACACAACATGAACATTCTTATCATCGGCGGTGCTGGCATGATCGGCCAGAAGCTGCTGGCCCAACTGGTTCGCGACCAAGCTCTTGGCGGGCGCGACATCGCGGGGATTACTTTGTACGACGTTGTGGCGGCCGTGGCACCAAGCTCCAGCAGTATTCCGATCGATGTGCGAACCGGGGATCTATCGGAGCCCATGCAAAGCGCCATTCTGATTGCCGAAAGACCCGACGTGATCTTTCACCTCGCAGCCATTGTTTCCGGTGAAGCGGAAGCTGATTTTTCAAAGGGATATCGCATAAACCTAGACGGTACGCGATTCCTGCTTGATGCCATCTGTGCGACGCCTGAATATACTCCGCGCGTCGTCTTCACCAGTTCGATCGCCGTGTTTGGAGCCCCCTATCCGGAAGCCATCCACGATGACTTTCACACAACACCGCTTACGTCGTACGGCACACAGAAAGCAATTTGTGAACTCCTGCTAAGCGATTTTTCTCGACGCGGCATGCTGGACGGGGTGGGAATTCGGCTTCCCACAATTTGCGTCAGACCAGGAAAACCGAACAAGGCGGCTTCTGGTTTTTTTTCGAACATCATCCGCGAGCCACTGGCCGGCAAAGAAGCGATTCTGCCCGTCACGGAAGATGTGCGACACTGGCACGCATCACCTCGATCCGCAGTCGGTTTCCTGACTCATGCCGCCACAATCGATAGCTCAGCGATTGGCAGCCGCCGGAACCTCACGATGCCTGGAGTTTCCGTAACCGTGGGGGAACAGATTGCCGCGCTGCGGAAAATCGCGGGAGAAACAGTTGTGGGCAGAATCCGCGCCGAGCACGATCAGCAGATCATGGCCATGGTCGCTGGTTGGCCCCGGAACTTTTCGGCAAATCGCGCGATCAGTCTCGGATTTACAGCGGATGCGAATTTTGAAGACATTGTCCGCGTTCACATCGACGATGAACTTAACGGGGCAATCGCGACTGCCTAAATTGCTAGTTCAGTGTTTCAATGGTGGAGCTCTTGGCAGACAGCATCGTGCCGGGCCCGAGAGCCCCCATGACCATTCGGTCGATCCGCATTTCTTTTCGTATCAGTTGCCCTTTGGCAATGTCGAACAGCATTTCGCCCTGCGGCGTTGCTTGCAGCAGTTGAGCTTTAACGGCAGGAATCTTAACCCGCGACATCACGGATGTTGAGAATCCGATCGTGGCGATGCCGTCGTCGACACTCTTCAGTTGGTAGGTTCGCAGCAGTGTGATGTCGCGTTTGACACCTTCGCCGATCCGCACGTTGATGATCATGTTGACTTTCCAAGATTCTCCGATGCGGATTTCGTGATCCGGCAATGGAATCATAAAGCTGGCCTGACCACCCTCGGTGATTTCCTGAACACCGTCTTCAGACACGGGCGTGCCTTCCGCTAGCAAGGTGTACGTCGGTGCTGCTCCGGACAGTTGTCGAGCCGTTCCCTGAAATTTCTTCGAAACTTCTTCCGGCGGCATTGTGGAATCGAAGACCTCCGGTTCTTCGTTATTCGACTGGATCTCCATGCGGACATGCTCAAACTGCATCGACGCATGCGCCCCGCCATTTTCATCCACTTCGCCAATGGTGAAGATTCGCTTTTGTTGAATCTTCGTCGTGTCGACTTTCGAAACTGTCCCCACAACTCCCTGTTGCATCAGCTGGTTGACCATTTCGTACCGCAGCGTCTGACCCGCCTCAAAACGATAACGCAGTAGGAAGGTTTCCGGCTGCCGAGACGCTGTTTCCGCCTTGTCTGAAGCGATTGAAGCAGGCTGAAATGCTGCCAAGGCCAAACCGAAGGCCAGCCCCAAGGCCAGCTGAACGGCGGTCACGCTGAAAAGAGTTGTCTGGCGAGTTGCGAGTGTCATCCCTGATGCTCCTGAATAGTGGATTCTCAACGGGCGAGAGGTTACCAGAACAAGCAAAAACAGATCGAGCCCAGTTGTTGACTCCGTTCTGCTCAGGCGTTATTTCGCGCGAAAACTGGTCTTCGCGCAATTTCGCCTAAAGAATAAGCTGCCGCTAACCCATCCAACTTGGGCGGAATCTCGCCCACCTTTCTCTTCTCTCCTTCTCATCCTCCCTTTTTCCTTTCTCGGTTCATCGTTCGTATTCGTGTGCGCTACTGTTCGCGGCGGATTCGGTTGATGTGCGTTCTGGCTGATGACCTCGGAATCCGTTCATGTTTCAGTGATGCCTCGTGAGGTGCTGCATTATTTGCAGCTGTCTGAGGGGCTGACTGTCATGGATGGCACCGTCGGCGCAGCTGGGCACAGTTTGCAGATTTTGGATCGCATCGGGCCGACCGGTCGGTTGGTTGGATTTGACCGAGATCCCATGATGCTGGAGTACGCCAACCGGAAGTTGATTCATGCCAACGCTGAACTGATTCACGGAAGTTACGCCGATGCACAGCACTACCTAGCACAACTTAATCTGCAGCGCGTGGATCGCGTACTGCTAGATCTGGGCTTATCCTCAGATCAGCTCAGCGATCGACAACGTGGCTTTGGTTTCGATGCTGGCGGACCGCTAGATATGCGGTTCGACAATACTCGAGGCAAATCGGCGGCGGAATTTTTGCAGACAGCGGAACAGGAACAAATCGAAGCCGTGTTTGCTGATTTCGGCGAAGAATCTTTCGCTCGTCAGATCGCCGATCACATCTGTAAAATTCGAAAAAAACAACCGCTCAAAACAACAGAAGATCTCGAAGCCTGCGTGCGTGCCGCCATTCCTCGCGGTGCCAGCAAAGGTACAAAGAACCCGGCAACACGCGTCTTCCAAGCGCTGCGAATTGCCGTCAACGATGAACTCAAACACGTCCAACGCATGATGACCTCGGTCCTTCCAGAGATTTTGAAACCCGAAGGAATCGCTGTGATTTTGACGTTTCATTCACTGGAAGATCGAATCGTAAAATCCGCGTTCAAAGGAAAGCAGACATGGCAGGTTCTGACCAAATCGCCCATCGAATCGACCCCGGCGGAGACTCGCCTGAACCCTCGAAGTCGCTCGGCCAAACTTCGGACAGCCCAACTTCGGACACCGCAACATCCAAGTCCGTAAAGGACCAGGACGCCGAGTGGGGTTACGAGTCGGCGAAAGGCGGCATGGCGGTGGAGGCGAAGATGGGCATGTGCATTGTCCTGATTCTGGTCTGCGCGTTCAGTTTTTTGGTGTACCACAAGTATGACCTAAAACAAAAAGCGCTGGCGCTGGCGAACGCTACGGAAACGGCAGTCGACTCGACAGCCGCTGCTGACAGCAACGCAACAAAACCAGAAGATCGCTATTCAGAATTTGATGCCGCCAGCAGACAGCCGACTTCGCTGGCCGCTTCCAAGCTGGATCAAAATGCCGCACCGGGCTTCGCCGGAAACGCCTTCGTGCCGGATGTTGTCGAGAAGCAAGCCGCGACTGCAGAAATGTTGGTCGCTGATTTTGTTCCGCAGGATTCGCAGTTCGAATTGTCTGAGCCGGAAGAGTCGTTCGAGGCTCAGTCGGCGAGAGATGTGTTGGCCGCCGGCGAAGAAGCATCGCAGACGTTCGACGCGTTCACTGCGGGTGACTTGGATGCGGATGCGCCAGGCCGCAGCCAAGACAATCGCCTGTTTGCTGAATCAGAGTTTGGTGTCGAAGCCCGGCCTGCTGCCTCGGAGCCGATGAAATCGGTGCCAGCCTCTGAGCTTGCGGTGTTCGAGCCGACGTCCTTGCAGCCGGCGATTGATGAGCCAGCGTTCGATGAACCAGCTTTTGCAGCGTTCGACACGCCCGAACAGGATCAGCCTCAGGCAATGGTGAAAACATCACCAGCTGTCACGCCGCTGCCTCCCGCTTCTGACGTTGTGGATGCCGAGACGTTTGATGCGTTCGACAGCATAACACCCCAGCCGCTGCCGCCGGTTGAAACGAAACCCAGTGCTCAGGTTGCCGTTGCGGACGCTAAGCGAGAGCCGAACGTGTTCTCCGATTTCGCTCCCTTGGCGACAGACGAACCGAAATCGCCGACACTGTTTGGGGATGTCGCTGTGTCTTCGTCTTTTGAGCCGGAACCACCGCCAGCCGCCGTGCTGGCAGATATCACGCCTCAACCAGCGCCTCAGCCGTTTACGAAATTTGGTGCGGAACCTGAAGTGGCAACAGTAATCGAGGACAGCACGCCGCTACGCCACTCTGCCCCGATGCCGGATTTTGCGTACAGTGAAGCCAAACCTCAATCGAAACCTCAATCGAAACCTGCAGAAAAATTGCTGGCTTCCGATCAGATCACGGAGCTGATACGACGAGACAAACTGGTGGCGATGTCAAGCTCCGCTCCCGATGTGGATGTGTTCGGCCCTGAACCCAAGGTTACTGCTGACGCGCCGCCACTTACCACGAATCGGTCTCCTCAGGTGACTCGACAATTCCAAGCTGACTCACCGGGGATTAGCGGCTTTGCCGAGACCGAGGTTCCGTTGCCTCCTGAATCAAAACGTGTGCCACCTCCCGCGCTGAAGCCCATTGTGGAGACTGGCGTGCCGCCGAAGATTCGCAGTGGTCTTTCGATTCCAGTGACGCAACTTGGGGATGGGATTGCACAGTTCGTGACTCCTCCCCAGCAAACCGTGCAGCAAGTGTCAGGGATTTCTGAGGAATGCGACATCTGCGAGGTGCAGCCGAATGACAACTATTGGAGAATTTCGCAGCGTGTCTACGGCACCGCGCGGTATTTTTCGTCATTGGCGCTTTACAACCGGCAACGCATTCCCGATCCGAAAAAACTACGTCCCGGTATGAAGGTCATGATCCCGGAACCGAAGCTCTTGGAGCAAAAGTATCCTGAATTCTTCAAAGATAAAAACGCGGCACCCAAACAGCCGGAAGGGTATTTTCTGAGCAACGATGGAAGTCCAGCCTACCGCATTGGTGCGCAGGAAACCTTGTCTGAAATTTCACAGAAGCATCTCGGCCGCGCGTCTCGCTGGATTCAGATTTATCGGATGAATCAACATATTCTGAAAGATCCGAATAAGCTGAAACCGGGCACTGTGATTGCGTTGCCAGACGACGCAACCAGTGTTCATCTGGCTCCATAGCCGATGAAATGCCGATAAGAACTGCAATCGACAGCCCCGCTGACAAATGTCACGGGGCTTTTGTTTGCGCGATTGTAGATACCAATTCTGAAAACCAAACTCCTTTGTCACGGATCGTTTTTATCCTGTGTTCTTTCGCTTCGTTGCCAGCTTAATTCTTGTGGTTCTGGTGTCCATGGTCGGTATCGGCTTGGAAAAACAGACCCTAGCGATGAAGCGCGCGGTGAGCCGTCAGTATTTTCAGGTCGACCTGTTGCTGGAAATGCACGCTCGACTGCGGTTGCAGGTGCAGGAACTGACTGCCCCGGCGAATCTAGCGAAGATCGAAGCCGAAACACTAAGTCGCCACAATCGTCTATCTGGCTCGACTCAACCGGCATCCTCCGTACCACCGGTTCGAATTTCGCGGGGGGCGCAACTTCCACTGCTGCGATGGGAACACCCAGCCCCGATTCGTGAGCCGTGACTGGAGGCCTGATGGCTGACAATTTTTCTGATTCCACCGCCCCGCCCGTTCGCGCCCCGTTTCTGTGGCGATCGAAACTGGTGTCGCTGTGCGTGTTGCTGGGCTGGTTGATTTTGATCGGTCGCCTGATTCATCTGCAAGGTACACAACGCGAATCACTCAACACCCGCGTGACTCGCCAAAGTTCGTTTCAAGAAAAAATCCCCGCCCGCCCCGGTGAAATCCTCGATCGCAACGGGCATGTGCTGGCCATGACCGTCACATGCGAAAGCCTGTATGTTGTTCCATGTGAAATTGAAGATGTCGCTGACTTTGTTTGGCAGTTGACCCGCGTGCTAGATGTTAATTCCGACGAACTCTACGAACGCTTAGTCAAGAACTCAACCAAACAATTCATCTGGGTTCAGCGACGACTGACCGAAGAACAAACGCAACAGATTCGGCAGCTGAATCTTCCATCGCGCTCGTGGGGATTTCGTCGTGAATATCTGCGCCAGTATCCACAAGGTGATATTGCGGCGCACGTGCTGGGGATGCGCGATATTGATAACATCGGACACGGTGGTTTGGAAGAAAGTCTCGACGATCTGATTCGCGGCGTTGATGGGACGCGCATGATGACGCGAGATGCACGCGGAAAAGTGGTCGAAGTTGAGCTGAATCGGTCGCAGACACCGGAGCACGGGCGAACGGTGATTTCGACGTTGGATCTCTTGATACAGATTCAGACAGAACGGCTGCTCAGCGAACTTGTCCAGCGCTGGCAGCCGATTGGAGCCTGTGCGATTGTCATGGAACCGCACACCGGCGACGTACTGGCGATGGCTTCGCAGCCGACATTCAATCCCAACAAACCCGGTGATGTGCCGCCCGATGCTTGGCGAAATTTGGCGGTGTCCGCTGTGTTTGAGCCTGGTTCTACGTACAAGCCGTTCGTGGTGTCGTGGGCCATTCAGCACAATTATTTGAAGCACGACGAAATGATATCGTGCTTTAGTGGTGCCTATCGGATGGGCAAACGAATTTTGCACGATCATCATCCGTATGCACAGCTCAGCGTGGAAGACGTGCTGGTCAAGTCTAGCAACATCGGCATGGCGCGCATTAGCGAACGGATGGGACTGGAAGAGTTGTACCGGGCTACTGCAGCGTTTGGTTTTGGAGCACGCACCGGGATTGAATTGCCGGGTGAAGTGAAAGGCCTCGTTCGCCCGCAGGCAGACTGGGATGAATACTCGCTAGGTTCGATTCCGATGGGGCACGAACTGGCCGTGACTCCCCTGCAGTTAATTACGGCTCACGCCGCGCTCGCCAATCGAGGGCGAATGGTGCGACCGCACTTGCTGGTCGATTCGTCTGCCGATCACGTCAGGCCATCGCCGTTGTCCGAAGTCTTAACAGTCGACGCTGCTCCCGGCCTAGAATCATCATTGATCGATCCGGAGGTCGCGGAATGGATTGTGCGACACCCGATGAAAGCCGTAGTGGATCGCGGCACTGGCAGAAATGGTCGGATCGAAGGGCTGAGTATCTTCGGCAAGACGGGGACAGCGCAGAAATCTGATCCGGAAACCGGGGGCTATTCCGATAGCAAACACGTGTGTTCGTTTATCTGCGGAGCTCCCGCCGAAGATCCCCAGGTCCTAGTGTTGATCATGGTTGATGAGCCCACCGCCGAAGGTCAGCACTATGGTGGCACAGTGGCAGCGCCCACCGGTTCCAAGATTCTCGACTTCGCGATCAAGCGTTTACCGCATATTTCATCGCAGATGACAGTCCGGCCGGAGCATGACCTGTCCGCTCATCGGCTATAGCTGAGGCGATTCCGAAACGTCATCGACGGGCTGGCTGATTTTGGCGCAAGGTATTCATATTGAATCGCAGACCATATTGAATCCGGGAGGGGCCGCGACCTGTAGCAATCGTTGAATCAAGCGACGCGTGAGTCAGAAAATTTGCCCTCCACATCAGAAATGGCGAGCTGACTCAGAAGTGTCCGCAGTTTTCCTGAGAATCTTTCGAGGCTGCACAAACAGAAGGAAAACAGGGTTCCGAAGCCAGACGGCGGCTGACTCATGTGCAGAATATTGTGAAGGCTATTGGCTTCGCCGAAATGAGGTACTTCTTTCCATCCCAGTCGACGCACAGCTGGGCAACCTGCGAGTTCGGTTTGTCGTCAACAACCGATAATGGATTCTTCCAATTATCGGCCAGTTGATAGCCTTCAGACTTTCTTCCCAGAACCAGCTTCAGCTTTTGAATATCTGCGATGGAATGGTAAACCAGCACGCCGAAACTTTTGGGATTCGGCAGCGTCCAATTCCCCTCAAACGACAACTCGCCTGCTCTGCCAGTCCAGTTAGCGAATTTTGTCCCATCGAGCGACGCATGCGCCGCTGCCTGTCGACAGCAGGAAGACCGAAATGATGACGCATGCGATTGTTTGGAAAATATCCATTTGGTGACTTTCACGGTTAGATATTTTGTGGATCCGGGTGATGTTTGTCCGGACACTGCGGAGCTTCAAAGCCATCGATCTCATGATTTACGGCTCCTTCGAAAAATGCCAAAACTGCTCTTCGCTACGAATCAAACGATCAAATCCATCCTGTTGCCAGAATCGCCCCGTACCTCCGAGTGCTCGATTGATGAGCGTCGCCGTCCAGTGCTTCCATGATTCACACTGCCGTAACATGCGTCTTCGTTACGAAATGCAGCCAGAAAATGAACTTGCTTGTTCATGGTGACGTATTCACAATGCCCTCCTTGGCAGATTTGTGTTCCAGGGTTTCTAGTTGCTTTTGATTGTTGGGTTGGTGAGTTCTGTCGGTGTTTTTTGCAGGCCCTGTCGATTGTGATCGACAAGTTTGCGAAGCCGCATGAGCTCGGCTTCACCTGCCTAAAAAGTCCAACGTTTCGAATTCTGAGTGGCATGGACCCAACCGCGACGCCGCTAGGTATTTAATGTCTCTTTACGCAGGCCCAGTTCGTGTGCCAGTTCTCGAAGTCCCCACTTCGCTGACTTGTGTTCAGGAACATCTGCTGGTGACTCGTCGCGGAACTTCTTGCAGAGCGATGATACGATCGCTGGTGTGAATGCACTGCAGCTTGTTGAGTGATAATCGGCACGATTGAGTTCCTCGGAGACTTCGGCGTGGGTCCTGTCTTCGCTTTTTCGTCGCTCGATCAGTTCACGGATCTCTGACGTAGACTCGAGCCACTCAAAACGCTGGACCGGTTTCATGATGCGGTGACGACTCTCGAAGCCATCGGACCAACGGATCATCACATTGACGTATTCGCTGCGGCCGACGGTTTCGATGACGATGCGTTCGACCAACGCGCGAAAGATACTCTGGCGATCGATGCCCGTTGTCGAGTCGGCGTTCCACAACGCGGGAATTTCACTGGACAGACTTTCGATCTGCATGCGGCGACTTGGCGTCAACTTTTCTTGTTGTTGCACACGGTAACGTGCGAGCGTTTCTTCGGTTGCTCGTTGGTCGCGCAACGACTGCTCCCAACGTCGTTCCAGTTCTGCGGCAACGAGCCGATTCGACGGATCGACTTCTTCATATCGCCGCCAGGCAAGATCACTTTCGTATTGCGATCGCTCAACCGTCTGGACGTGATGACGCTCAACGGTGCGGCGTTCCTGATCCAGATTCGCGAACGCTCGGATACTCAGCTCGATGGACGCTGGTGCAACGGCTTGCAACAGAAGCGAACTGACCAGTTTGCCCAGCGATTGGGCGTTGAAGCCCTAGCATTGTTTTTCGCCCCATTGATTACGCGACATCTCGCAAGTCAAACGTTCTTTGGATTGCCCGCTGTAGCTGACGCTCATATGTCGTCCGCAGTGCCCGCAGACAACACGTCCAGCCAGCATCGACGTGCCACGCATCGCGGTTCCGAGTCGATATTTTGCCGCGTTTTCCCAGAGTTTCTTTTGGTTTTCCTCAAACTGCGGCTTGCTGATGTAGGCCGGGAGTTTGTCCTCAATCAGCACATCCCACTGGTCGCTCGATGCCCAAACGCGCCCGCTATTGGGAATACCTTTGACGACTTTCCGGGGATCTGTCTTGCGACGTCCATACACATAAGCGCCGTAGTAAATCGGATGATGAAGCATGCACAAAAGAGTGGAAGTGTTGGGCTGCTTCCATTGCAGTTTTCCTTTGTTTGGACCGCGATGATCACGAAGAGGAACCGTTAAATTCTCGTCACGCAAGTAACGCACGATGCCGCTGAGTGATCCCAGTTCGATGAACTTCGAGAACAACATCTCGACGAAATTGCGAACTTGTTCATCTGGCGCATCGGTGCCAAAGTCACCGCGCCAGAATTCGATGTTCTATTCATCGTTCTGCTCCCGGTTGGTCGCAGGCAATGCTTGATCGAGCACCTTGGTCAACGCACTGAAGATCGCTTGCTGGGTCTGTGGCGGGAGGTGTTCCCAAAGATTCCGAAGTGGAACCGGAGCCGACGTTGGCCTGGTCGTTGCATGAGTTACATCCTTGCGATAGCTTTACCAGCAAAATCCACTCTGCTAAACGCAGCAGAGCCATCGCATCAACGATAATCTCAATGTTTCCGTTTGAACAAGACCAATCAACAGTACGTTCCGCACATCTCGAAGACAATATTCGCGAATAAGTTTTGGTGTGACGTAGCTGGTTTTTGTGAGCGGAGGGGCTTGTGGCGAGGGACTTTGTCACACATCGACTTCATGCCTCGCCATGCTGAATGAAGAAAGTTCAGAGCGGCGTACGTGATGACTCGCGATTTGCTCGCTTGTCGTGTTGGATGGTTGGGTATCAATTTTCGACTGCCGACTGCCGACTGCCGACTGCCGACTGCCGACTTGCGGGCCGTCGACCGTGGTGCCGGTGTTGCGTCAAGTGTTGCGAGGTACCAACCGGCTGGCAAGGTGTCCTGTTCAATAAAACTATTTTGGGAAGAGTTACGACAATGCTCGTCGACGTAAGTCGATTTCTTT
>JBDNHJ010000058.1:0-27777 GCA_041688835.1 Fuerstiella sp. | reverse complement strand
GTCGGCATACCGGTGGAGCTCAGTTTGCGATGGCGGATGGTTCGGTTCACTTCCTGTCCGAAACGATGGACCACGGTTTGTACCGTGCCTTGAGCACCAAGAATGGCGGTGAGGTGGCTTCGCTGCCGTAGTTCTGATGCCTAGCAGTTCCGTCGCAATCCTAGCGTGTCTTAGCCCAAATCTTCGCCCGCAGGTCTTCCAGCAGGGCGACGGCTTTGCCGATGTCGGCTTTTTGCTGAATCGGGTCTTCTGGGATTTCGCGTTCGATGGTCAGTGGTCCGTCGTAGCCGATTTCGTGCAGTGTGCGAAGATACGCTTCCATGCCGACGTCGCCTTCGCCGAGTGCCACTTCGCGACCCCAGTCCAGACCGCGGCGACCTTCTGCGGCCCACGTGCCGTCTTTGCAGTGAATGCTGCGGACGTGTTGGGCCACTTTTTTCAAGGCTTCGATCGGTTCGCCCGTGCCGTACAGCACCATATTGGCGGGATCGAAGTTGATGTACAGGTTGTCACGAGCGACGTCGGCGATGAAGTGCAGCAGGTGATCGGCCGTTTCCTGACCGGTTTCCAAATGCACGTTTTGTCCGTTGGCTTTGACGTGATCCAGCAGATCGCGGGTCGTCGCCAGCAGGTCTTTGTAGCTGTCGGAGTTTGTGTCTTCCGGAACAAAGCCGATGTGCAAGCCGACCGCGTCGACGCCCAGCAGTTTGGCGAAGTCGCTGATTTCCTTCATTTCCAGCACGCGAGCCGCACGCGTGGCTTCGGGAACCAGACCAACTGTCCGCGCCGTGGTTTCGATGTCTGCATAACTTTCGCCATCGAAGCCGCCGAAGACGCAGGTAATGGTGACTCCCGCGTCAGCACACTTTTTGAGAAACGCGGTGGCGGCTGCCTGAGTGCGTGTGTTTTTGTGGGGAGCGTGCAGTTGGATCGACGGAATGCCGAGTTCTTTGACGACTTCGAAATTCACACCCAGTCCGGCGTCGACTGACGCGAACACACCGATTGGCCACTTGTCCATGATTGTCCTCAGCTGATGCGAAGAGTTCGCATCCGAAATGATGATGATGTTGACAACAACGAGTCGTGGAATCTGTGATCTGAAATTCAATTGCCAGATCACCTTCCGCGAACGTCGTTCCTGTTTCACATCGTCGCCAAGCCAGCTCGGAAAATCAAACGACCCGCAGCCTGAACGACTTACTTAACGACAGGTAGGCGAGAACTGTCCGCCACCTTTCGGGCGGAGCGTGTGCTGGTGGTGGACAGCGTGCGATCTCGCGCGTCGACCAAGCCACTTGTGGCGGCCGCCGGTTTTTCTCCAGTCAACAGTTCCAGCAACCATGGACTGGGTTTGGGGATGACCACCATGCGTTTGCCTTTGATCGGATCGTCGATCAACACGGTAATTTCCGGTGTCCCAGCCGTTCTTTCAGACATCGTTGTGGCTGTGATTGCGGGGGCCGCTGCAAACGGATCGGGCAGCGGTTGTGACTTCGTTCGCCCGGCAGGCGGCGCTGGGTCGCTGAAGTCAGGGGCTGATATGGCACTGTTGTCGGTGAAGTCCGCCAAGCTGGTTTCTTCGACAAACATCTCATCAAACAGATCGGCCTGATCGTTGCCCGCAGCGAAGGGGCTCGGCGGAATGTCGGCCACAGCAGGCGCGGGATCGGGTGCTGCGAAGGCCGGTTCGGCGGATTCAAACAGTGAGTCCAGCTTGAGCTGCGTGATCAGTTTTCGAACGGGTGTGACCCCGGTATACAGTCCTTCGCGAGCTTCGCGGTCGGCCGCACTGCAGACGCCCACGATTCGATGATTGGCGTTGAATAGTCCGCCTCCTGATCGTCCCTGAGCTGGATCATTTGTACACAGAATGTTTTGCGGCCCGTCGTAACGGTCCACTTCGATGACCTGCATGTTGAGCCGTGTCGGAATGTCTCCATTGCTGCAGCCGATGCTGAACAGGGTTTCCTGTTTTTCAACCAGCTGGTTGAGGTCCACCAGCGACGCTGTGGGCAGCGGTGTGGTATTTCGGATTCGCAGCAGGGCGACGTCGGATTCGTGATCTCCGCCGAGCACCTGAGCGGGATATTGCAGCGTTTTGCCATTCTGAAACACATCCACTTCCACAGCCGCTGCCTTGTCGTCCACCTTCTGAAAGATATGGGCACAGGTCAGGATGATGGATTGACCAGACGTGCTGTGAATGATGGTTCCGCTGCCGACATCACGCAGATTTCCGTCCGTCAGTCTGACTCGCACGGTGGCCAGCATGGCGGGCGAGTTGTCGACATTGGCCCCTGCGTCTTCAGGACTCTGGCCACGAAATTCTGGCGGGAATGCGTCGGTCGTGGTCTCGGTCGCGGCTGTTTGTGGTGCTTCTTCGCCCGCGAATCCGCGACGCATCTTGTCGAACACACCGCGCAGTCCCGGCCTTGGAGCTGCGCTCGGTGCTTTTTCTTGGAAAGATGATGCTGCGATGTCGTTGGTTGGTGGGGCGTTGGCGGGTGCCACTGCAGCCGGAGCGACCGTCGCCGGATCGTTCCGTTGGCGCGTTTGTTCTAGCTTGCGAGCGGCATCATTCATGGCCTGCCGTAGCTCGCCCTGATCGGTGATCCCTTGAAAGCGTTGAACTTCTTGGCCTTCGACCAGTAGTATCAGCGTCGGGATACGATCAACTTTGTACTGCTGACTGGTTTCTGGATGCTGCGTGATATCAATGCGGCGGATTGGATAACTGGCGTTTTCCATCTCCTGCAGCACGGGCACCATCTGTCGACACGGCTGGCAATATCCAGCGGTGAAATCTAGCAGGACGACGTCTGGTAGAGGCTGACCGTGTAGGTCGCCTGCCATCATCAGTGTTGCGATTGCAATCAGGTTCATTGTGGCTTCCTTGCCAGGGATTGGTTGGTGATGGGCTGCCCGTTAGAATCGCCTGCCGCTGTCAGGCAGCGATTCGGTTCAGCAGAATGTGTTGAATCAACGACACGCGAAAAAATCCATTCGCCGCGTGCAGTCGAGTTTTCGAAACGTTTCCCATCCGGTGCCAGACATCGATCGACTGATCAAATCAGCACCAAAGTTTGTAAAAGTTACCAGGCCATTGTTGCAAATGTTGCTGACGACCGGGTTCAGTAGAATCACGGTATCACCAGTGTCGATCTTTCGTTCGCACCAGAAATGCCGCGAATTCACAAGGTTTACAGCCAATTGCCGTTCCCACACGACGCCTTGCTGTGGTGAATTTGCTGAGATCCTGAAGGGTCAACAGCTTCACGCGTTCTTCCATTGGCGATCTTAGGCAATCAACATGCCGAAACTGCCGAAACGAATTTAGCAGACGACGCGAAATAGAAAAAGGCCGATTCTGCCGGAGCACAGACTCGACCGCAAGAACTGCCGGTCGCGACTGTTATCGGCGTTTGAGTTCGGCGTCCATTTCTCGACGGTGATCCTGTTTCTTCAGGTTCTCGCGCTTGTCGTGCAGCTTGCGACCGCGGCAGAGGCCTAATTTGACCTTAATGAAACCTTTGGCGATGAACATTTGCAGAGGAACCATGGTGAGGCTTTGTTGCTCCCCAGCCTCCGCAAACTTCCTGATTTCTCGTCGATGTAGTAGCAACTTGCGTTTTCGTCGTCGTTCGTGATTGAACAATGTGGCCTGCGGGTATTCGGCGATGTCGGAATTGATCAGCCAGACTTCGCTGCCATCGACACGCGCGTAGGCGTCTTCGATAACGACTTTGTTGTTGCGGATGCTTTTGACTTCGCTGCCATACAGCTGAATTCCGCAGTCGATTTCATCCAGAATATCGTATTCGAATCGCGCTTTGCGATTTCGACAGACCACACGTGAGTTGGGGTCTTCGACGTTCTTTTTCTTTTTGGCAGCCATGGGGGAATACGATCATGAAAACGGAGAATCAAAACTGACCGTCCAAAGAATCCGGTCGAGTCAGGCAATTTTACTGACTGTTTCGTGCTTTGCCCCTCTCGATTTCGTCAAATCGCCGCAATTGCGATTTGCGGCCTTGGCTGGTGCGATCAGGTTTTCTCGGAAAGACTGAAAACTGTGACTTCATCAAGTTGACCTTCGGGGTGACCCGTGCGAATAATCCCGAGACCGCGTTTCGGGCGAGGTGAGAGCCGAATGTCTCTTGATCTCAATCAACTACCACAGCGGAATCTGCGTGCAGCAAGAAATGAAGGAGTCATCTCGCACGGCACGATCATCGATCATTGCGGAAGCTTTCACTGTCGCTTCCCTCATCGCACTGCCAATCGGCAGAATTCCGGCAAAGAAGAGCATTCAGCGGAATCACGATTTTCAGGGGCCCCACGATTGATTTTTCTGAGACGCGGGTATGCTGAGAGTTTACGAAACCTTCGGCATCTGGCTGAACACATTTGATTGAATAGCTTCAGTCGTCTGTGCCGTTAGGTTCGGGCGTGAAATGCGTGTGTCTCACATGGAGGCACGGACACTCGTGTTTGATAATAGGGGTAAAGCTCCTCGTCTGTCATGTGTTGGAATGAACCGGCCACAACAGAGAAACAAAGAAGAAGGGGATTCGTGTGCATCGTCTGGATTCAGGACTGAAGGCGATCATTGAGAAAGCCAAGGAGCGAGGCTTCGTTACGGTTCAGCAGGCTCATGCCTGGCTACCGGACGAAGGCGGAGATCCCGCCATGGTGGACAATTTGATCAAGGCAATGGATGCCGAAGGCGTGGACTTCATTGAAGACCCGGACATCCCGCTTGAGCCGGAACCAATTGAAGAAGAGGTTCGTCAAGAGCAAGCTGAGAAAGCTGCTCGAGCGTTACTCGGAGCAGAAACGTCTGCTTTGTCCTCGCGGGACCCAATTCGTATGTATCTAAGCCAGATGGGGAATATCCCGCTGCTTAGTCGCGATCGTGAAATCTTTCTGGCCAAACAGATTGAGATTATGCGGAAGCGAATGCGACGACATATGACGGAGTCGGACTTCGCGTTGCGAATCGCCGTCGACATCATCGAAAAAGTCAGTCGTCAAGAATTGCCTTTCGAACGAACTTTGCGAACGTCTGAAACAGAAGACGTGCGCAAAGAACAGATCGAAGGTCGCATGGAAGCCAACTTGGCTTCTCTACGACACTTGATGTCTGCCAACGAAGCCGACTTTGCCGCATGGCGAGAACTCGCAGATGGCAAAGCGGAAAAAGAAGAACTGGCCATTCGTATTCGCGAACGTCGCGTCAAAATGGCCACTCTGTGCGAAGAGCTCAGTGTGCGGACTCACCGTTTGCAGCCTGTGCAGAAACGCATGCTGCAGATCGGCGAACGGATTGAGCAGCTGCAGGATGAAATCGCGTGTCTGAAGGGGCTGAAGACAGCTGCTTCGGAACGTGAATCGCTGGAGCGAGAACTGGAAGAGTATATTCAGATGGTTCTGGAGACTCCGGAACAGTTCCTCGAACGTTGTCGGGGGCTTCGCAGCCGTCTCGATGGCTGGACAGACGCCAAGCAAAAACTGTCTGGCGGTAACCTGCGTCTGGTGGTTTCCATCGCCAAAAAGTATCGCAACCGTGGACTCAGCTTTCTGGATCTGATCCAAGAAGGCAATGCGGGGCTGATGCGAGGTGTTGAGAAGTACGAATACCGACGCGGTTATAAGTTTTCAACATACGCCACTTGGTGGATTCGACAGGCAATTACTCGTGCTGTTGCGGATCATGCTCGAACCATTCGTATTCCGGTTCACATGTTCCAGAACATTTCGATGCTGAAAGCCAAGGCCGAAGAGATTCGCCAAGAAACTGGTCGCGAACCCAGCAATGAAGAGCTAGCCGAAGCGGTTGGCATGAGCATTGAGGAAACAGAGCGCATCATGAAGACTTGGAAGCATCCCATCAGTTTGGATACTCCCGTCGGTGAAAGCGAAGACAGCAGCTTTGGTGAATTCCTTGAAGATTCACACGAACAAAGTCCTGCGGAATCTGCTGCCAAGCAGATGCTGCGAGACAAAATCGATCACGTGTTGAAGAGCCTGACCTATCGCGAACGCGAAATCGTGAAACTGCGTTACGGTTTGGGCGATGGTTACAGCTATACGCTGGAAGAAACCGGCCGCATCTTCAAAGTGACACGCGAACGTATTCGTCAGATCGAAAGCAAGGCGCTGAAGAAACTGCAGCATCACACGCGAGCGATTCATCTGCGAGGCTTCGTGGATCACGTGTCTGACGAAGACGACCTTCCGAAAGACAAAGATAAGGATCGAGATGCCAATGGTTCCGGTAGCTCCAGTGGATCAAATAGCGCCAATAGCGCCAATAGCGCCAATGGCTCCGGTGATTCAGCGCCGATGTCAGACGGATTAGGATCCATTCTGGGCGTAGCCTGATCGTTCGCAGCATGACTGACGTTCAAAATCAAAACGGCCGTGGCATCTTGCCACGACCGTTTTTTTTGCGCGCCCGGTAGCGTTACGCTCCTGCGTACCAGACATGCTCGACGTTGATCAAAATATGTGCCTCAGATTGATCGTTCTCTTCACAGAATACTGTCTGCCGTCAGTTCGGGCTCTGTGCTCAACTCATGGTCGTCATCTGCATCTTCGCGTTTGACGCGAAAGCCATCCAAAACTTGACTCACAACATGATTCGAATGGCTTCCGGTGTTGTGGTCGTCCAGCCAAGAATGCTCTGCCGTGAATCGATTGTTGATCATCTGACTGATACCGTCGGCGGCCTGTGATCGACTGGAGAATTCCAGTTGATGTTGAGCGGCTTGGTTAAAGAAATTCACTTCGGCCATGTTCGTCAGGCGGGTTGCGAATTCGACAACGCGTTTCTGGATCGCTACCGGACATTTTTCTGTTAGCTTCTCGATCGCTGTTGCACGATCATGCGTCCCATTGCTCAAGGTTTCTGCGATTGCAACCTCGTCAGGTGTTGTTGCCGCTGGAGTCACTTCAGCCCGTGGTGCCGGCACGGCTGTCCCCGCAGATTCTAAAGGCATCGTGTCGTTGGATGGTCCTTCCACTGTCTCTGGTTGCGGCTGCGGTTCGACAGGTGGTGCCGCCGGGGCGACGTTCACCGGCGGCTCAATCGCTGGAGTTACGCTGACTGCTTCCGTGTCGTCAACGGGCGGCTGAGCTTCTATTGGCGGTGGATTGTCGACTGCTGGTGGTGGGGCGTCGATCGGTGCTGGCTGAGCGGCATTCGTGATCGGCTCATCGGCTTCATCCGCTACGAAGGCGACTTCAACGGTGTCCGCCGTGAAAGGCTCAGCAGCGGTTTCGGCTTCGACGGCTGGTGAATTAAGCTCAGCTGCTGGCAACACCTCAAGCGGTGGCGGTGGAGGGCTGAATTCTTCGACCGGCGATGCGGCAGCCGCAGGTTCCACGTTGTTCGTCGGCGGTTCTACGTCGACACTCGGTGGCGGAACATCAACGGCCGAAGCTTCCTCAACCGGTTCTTGGTCCTCTGGTGTTTCAATAATGGTCACCGGTTCCTCGACCGATGGGAACTCGGTTCCGAAGACCTGAGTCCAATAGTGATGGTAATTGATGACTCCGGTGTCCGATTGCAGATACTGATAGCCCACTCCGATTTCGGTGAACCGAGGATTCAGTATGTTGGCCAGATGTCCCGGACTGTTGACCCAGCCCTGCACAACCTCGTCCGGTGTCAGTTGCCCCGCCGCGATATTCTCACCGATCGTCTGATAGTTGTACCCTTCGTTCAGTGCTCGGTCCCACGCCATCAGGCCGTCCTGTCCGGTATGGCTAAAGAAGTCTTGTTCTGCCATATTCGCCGACTGCAGTTGTGCGGCGATCTGCAGAGTTGAGTTCGCCGTTAACGACTGCAGTCCGCTGGCTGCTCGCACTGCGTTGGTCAGCTCAACCACACGGTCCAGAAAGGCTTCGTTGCTGCTAAGTGGTTCTGGTGTTGCTTCAGGAATGTCTGCAAACACAGATTCTCCAAACGGCACCGGAAACTCAACCGCCTGAACTTCATCAACGTCTGAGCCTTCCAGAAAATCAATGTCAGCCAAGCCATCAATGCCTGATGCGGACATCAGCAACATCTTTTCAAACGTTTCGATCTGGCTGCTGCGTTGCGAAGATTTTCGCATGGATGGGTACTTACAGGATGAAGTTGTCACTCGACCGGGTTCGCAAACATAGGTCGGGAATTTCCTGCGCTGTGAGTCTCTTCTGTTCAACGGCGTGGTTGGCGGCGAAGAAGTTGCCCGCTGTTCTGACTGTATCTGTATCCCACAAAATGTTGATCAGGCACCGCATCTTCGGCATCGTTTGCGCCATTTCGCAGCAATGGGCAGCGCTTGAATCGGCCCGAAATCACCACTCATGTTGGCAATCAGCAACGTGAATCAATTCCGCATCATGGATGCTTCCGAGTTCTACATTACGGCTCGTTTCCGTATTGGTTTCCGCCCCTTGTTCCTTCAAGGCAGCCGCATTCGATCAGCATCCAGAAGACACCAATGACGGGGATGAGGATAATGAAGTTCATCAAGCCAGATTTGTCACGATCGTGCCAGCGTTTCGCTGCGGCCGCTAATTGAATGTAGACCGCAAGGGCCCAGAGTCCAAGTGACAGGAAGACGCTGATGAATCTGAGAGCATCGACATTGATTGCATTGACAATCACTCCGATAATTGTGGCTATCACAAGCCAGCCAAAGCCAGCACCAACAGATGTCAGCCACCAAGTACTGCGTTTGATGCGACCCTGAAACGAAAACAGCAGTTGAGTTGCTGTGAGTGGCTTTGCTTTTTTCGATTTGGAGGAATTGTCTGCCCCAGCACCGCGTCGCCCGGATTTCACAGACTGGCTACGCGTCGATGCGACACTGGCCGCGGGTGTCCCCGATAGAAAGATCCACGCCAGTCCGCCCAGACTCATGGCGGCTCCACCGACAAAATAAAGCACCACAGCGCCCGTTCCGGATGGTGCACGGTCGACCTGAAGAATCATCGCCGAACCCAAATTAGCGCCGGGAAAACCTGATTCCAGCAGACGCCGTTCATCAGCAGCCAAGGGCTCCACCTTGTTGACGATCAGTCCGGTGAACGTGCTTCGATTGGCGAGCGAAAGAACGGCTGAATCTGTGCTGGCATTTTTTGAATACAGCAGAAAACGGACGTTCCGCCCAACAGCCTCTTCGCCCTGTGGGACGCATGGAATCCACACCTTGTCGTACTTTGTGATATCACCGCCCGGTTTTTCCGTACCATAAACAACCGTTTCATCCAGAATGCAGTTCACACCGCTGACTGTCAGGTAACTGTTTTCGCCCAGCCCATTGGCGTTTAGGTCTGACAATGATATTTCCGTCGGCTGTGCCTGAGTGCCGGATGCCAGTTTTGCTTCGTTGACGCCGACGAATACGATGGCGATTCCGGCCACAACCATGCCGATGTTCAGCCAGTGGATGTTAAAGCCGATTGATAGCCCGCCGCTGGAAGCCTTCTTTTTGCCGGACCTCTTCGCCGATTTCTTTCGACGTGGCGATGGGCTGCCGAAGCTATCCATCGATGCATCGTCAGACGAATCACCGTAGTCGTCGGCATAGTCATCGTCGAAGGCTTCTCCAAAGCCGTCGTCAGTCTGCGCGAAAGGATTCGGCTCAGCGCGTTTCTTTTGAGGCCGTTTCTTGGGGGCGGCTGCAGGCGGCTGTGAGCCTGCTGTGTCCCGCTTCTTGTTGACAGGGGATCTTGATTCTGCAGTTCTGTTCGTAGCGCGCTTCTTCGTGACAGCGGGCGGTGTCTTCTTTGATTCAACCGGACGCGAGCCATCCGCCATTGGAGTGGCCAGCACGATCGTACCGCACTGCTTGCATTTGAATTTCTTGCCTGTCAGCTCATCCTTCAGCAGATAAACTTTGTGGCATTCATGACATTCAACGTTGATCGGCATCGAATCGTGATTCCGGTGAAATCGTCAGTGAGCACGTGAAACTTATCGGAACAGAGCTTCGCGCTTGAATCGCTGACTATACACGGAATTCGAGCCCTTCGAACAGCAATTCGCGACGCGGTGTTTTGAAGTTCAACGAATCATCTGCTGCCACACTAATTGTGTTAGCAATCGCCTCTGTGTTCGTCGCAAAACGATTGGCGATTGGCTAACTGCGATCTGTCAACAGTCGTTGATGATTCAAGCGCCGCAGGCACCGTCCATCCGCGGATCAGGACTCATCGTCTGATTCTGGTTCGGACTCTGATATCAGTTCCCCATCTTCGGCCGTGCGGATCTTCTCCGGCGCAAAGTATCTGCCGATGGGGATCAGTGCTGTTGATTTCAATAGCTGACCGGTGGCGTTGACGAAGTTGGTGCCAGCGTCGTTCAGAAACGTGAACGCAAACACTGTTAGCACAGCGGCGAATATCAACAGCGACATCCGCAGCGTTCGCTGGCTGGCCAGCTGCACGACATAAGCGTGGTAACTTGGCATTTCCGCTGCGGCTGTCGCATTCACCGGCTGATCACCTTGGCCGAACAGCAGCGTGCCGCTGACTGGAATGAACTCTTGGTCGTCCGTAAACGACTCGGTCATGCCGGAGACTCGGTCACGAAACTCAGGATCAGACTTCAGCGCCGCTGCCACGCGTTCGAGGTATCCGACGTCATGTTCCAATTGGATCAACTGCGCCACGTTCTGGTCGTACTCCAGTCGCACTTCGTTCCACACGCAGAATTTTGGGGCCAGAGCGACTGAGGCGTAGAGTCCGCCAGCGACAATCAGCGCGACCCAAAAACACAACGACACCGTCCAAGCAGGACCGTCTTGAATTGTGTCTGTGGAAGTGGAGTCAGGCATGCCGTTCAACGAAGTCCGTCTTTTGTCTTAGCCGGGTGGTTTGACCAATAAAAAAAGCCCGACCTTTTTAGGGGCCGGGCTTTGTGGCTGTCATGCGTTTCCGCGGCAGCAGGAGAACCTGACTGCCCCGGACTGCAGACAAGGTTCTAAGAAATTGTGCCGCCGAATGTGGCTGTGCCGCCCAGAATCTCTTCGATTCGCAGCAGCTGATTGTACTTGCAGATGCGGTCTGTTCGGCTGGCCGAACCTGTCTTGATCTGACCTGTGCGAAGTGCCACAGCCAAGTCTGCAATGGTGTTGTCTTCTGTTTCTCCTGATCGATGACTCATCACGGCCGTGTAGCCATTTTGGTAAGCCATCTGCACGGCCTGAATGGTTTCTGTCAGCGTTCCGATCTGGTTGACCTTGATGAGAATACTGTTTGCGATGCCTTTTTCGATGCCTTGGCTCAGACGCTTCACGTTGGTGACAAACAGGTCGTCGCCGACAAGTTGGCATTTGCTACCAATGCTATCGGTCAGCTTCTTCCAGCCATCCCAGTCGTCTTCGTCCAAACCGTCTTCGATGCTACAGATTGGGTACTTGTCGACCCATGAAGACAGCAATTCGACCATACCGTCAGAATCGACAGACTTGCCTTCCAGCGTATATTTGCCGTCTTTGTGGAACTCAGACGCTGCACAGTCCAAAGCAATCTTGATCTGATCGCCCGGCGTGTAACCCGCTTTTTCGATCGCTGTCAGAATGACGTCGATCGCTTCTTGGTTCGTTTTCAGGTCCGGCGCGAATCCACCTTCGTCACCAACGGCTGTTGACAGACCTTTGTCGGCCAAGACTTTCTTCAACGCATGGAAGATTTCTGTGCCCGCTCGCAGTGATTCTCCGAAAGAATCAAAGCCGAGTGGCATGACCATGAATTCCTGAATGTCGATGCCGTTGTTGGCGTGCGAACCACCGTTGATGATGTTCATCATGGGAGCTGGCAGGCAGTTGGCACCCACGCCGCCGATGTAGCGGAACAATGGCAGGAAGCTGACT
Organism: Fuerstiella sp.; assembly: GCA_041688835.1. Classification (GTDB taxonomy): domain Bacteria; phylum Planctomycetota; class Planctomycetia; order Planctomycetales; family Planctomycetaceae; genus Fuerstiella. The sequence continues at coordinate 15,904 of JBDNHJ010000058.1, read as the reverse complement.
TTGGCGGCTGCATGAGCGGCGGCCAGAGAGCAGGCCAGAATTGCGTTGGCACCTAGGCGAGATTTGTTTTCTGTGCCGTCCAGATCAATCATGATGCCGTCGATCGTAGCCTGATCGGTGACATCTAGGCCGATGATTGCGGCGGCGATTTCGTCGTTGACGTTGGCGACAGCGCCCAACACGCCTTTGCCGAGGTACCGCGACTTGTTGTCGGTATCGCGAAGTTCGCACGCTTCGTGAGCTCCAGTGCTGGCACCGCTGGGTACTGCCGCACGGCCGACGACTTCGTCTTCGACAGTGATATCGACTTCAACAGTTGGATTGCCGCGGCTGTCTAGGATTTCGCGGGCGTGAACGTCTGTGATGGCCATGCTCATGATGGAGTTCTTTCTTTTTTGGTTTAACAGTTCAGTATGCAAATGTGCTGATTCGAAATGTCAGATTTCAAATCTCAAGTTTTTGAATTCGAATTCCCTAAGACATTCCGCTTAGAAATTAGCTCAGGTAACGCAAGTTTGCCGCAGCCACTCCAGCGCCCAACGCTGGCTTGATTCCTTGAGCGTTCAGGCATTGTTCCAGAGCGCCCAGAAACAGAATGACGTTGGATTTGCTGGCCGCTTCACCCATCAATCCAATGCGCCAGGTCTTGCCCTGCATTGGCCCCAAGCCCCCACCGATCTCGACGCCGAAGTCGTTTAGAAGTTGTTTGCGGACGCCAGCATCGTCCACGCCTGCGGGGATCAGCACGGAATTCAGCATGGGAAGACAATGATCGGCATTCGCCACGGAGTAGTTGATGCCCATCGCTGCTAATCCCGCCTTCAGGGCTTCGTGGTGCAGGCGATGACGAGCAAACCGAGCTTCCAAGCCTTCTTCGAGCACCAGTCGCAAGGCTTGGTGCAACGCATAGTTCATGTTGATCGGAGCCGTGTGATGATAGGCTCGATTCGCGCCCCAATAGTTTCGCAGCATGCCGATGTCGAGGTACCAGCTGGCGACTTTCAACTTGCGCGCATCCATGGCTTCCAGCGCCTTGGGGCTGAATGTGACTGGCGACAGTCCGGGCGGACAGCTGAGGCATTTTTGGGAACCGCTGTAGGCGGCATCAATCGATAGCTTATCAATTTCAACCGGCAAGCCAGCCAGCGAAGTGACGCAGTCGACAATCAGCAGCGCGCCAGCGTCGTGGACGATCTTGCTGATTTCTTCCAGTGGTTGTAAAGCTCCGGTGGATGTTTCTGCATGAACAATGCCGACCACTTTGGGTTTGTGCTGGTCCACGGCGGCCGCAATTTCTTCCGGACTGAACACTTCGCCGAAAGGACGTTCCAGCTTTGTGACCTTCGCGCCCGCTCGTTCCGCCACATCGGCCATGCGTCCGCCGAAAACACCGTTCTGGCAGGCAATCATGCTGTCGCCCGGTTCGATCAGATTTACCACGCAGCATTCCATGCCGGCGCTGCCGGTGCCGCTGATGGCCATCGTCATTTGGTTGTCTGTCTGAAACACCTGCCGCAGCATCGTCTGCACTTCGTCCATGATCTGCAAAAAATACGGATCTAGGTGTCCCACGGTCGGCGCAGCCAGCGCGGCCAATACGCTGGCGTGAATATCGCTCGGACCCGGTCCCATGAGGGTGCGGGCGGGAGGATTGATTGTCGGGGGAGTCGAAGTCATCAAGCAATCGCCAAAATTCGCTACGGAAAACGCTCAGAACGCTATTCGAGCGCCCTTTGAGCAGTGTGGCGACACGATACCAAGCACAAGGGTTGCCACCAATCGGAGGTCCGAATTGGTCGTCGTGAATTCGCACAATCGAGAGCCGAATTCCAGTCGACTTATCTGCGTTTCGCGTCTCGTTCCTGCACCAGACGGCTGATTTGGCAGAATTCGTCGGTCCCAGCGACTTCGCACCATTCGAATCAGTCATTTCGGAGGTGCAACATTGCCAAACAGCTGATCGTATTTTTCGCGAGCTTGTCGGCGTTCTTCGTCGGAATCGAAGCCAATCGTTTCTTCAACGAATTGGAAGGCGGCGACCGTGCGAGGCAGGCCTTTACCAAATCCGAAGTCACGCGGGTCCTGATTTCGCATGGCGATCGCGACGGCCAGCGCCATGTCGCCATTGACCGCCCGATAGGTGACCACAACGTTGTTCGCGGCTGCTCGACGTCCTTCGAACAATTTTCCTTGGTGATCGAACAACGATTCCAGCAACGCGACGTCAGCTTTGTCGCCTTGTTCCAACAACAACATCATGGCCGGAATGCCATTGTGTCCACGTAGTGCGGTTTTCAGCACTTGTCTGGCCAGAATTGGTCCAGCGGCCAGCGGGTGCCGGCGGGCAAATTCCAGCGGTTCCAAGACTCCAATGCGTCCCCGCTGAATATAGGCACCAACCAGTTTCAGCAGACGTTCGCCGTCTTCTTGTTTCAGGGCGCTGACAAACGGACTGTGTTCCGGCACCAGAATGTCGCTGATGGAAGTGGATGCACCGCGTAGTGTTAAGTCGGGGTTGCTGGCCAGCAGTAATATCGCCGCGTAGGAATCCACAGAAAATGGTCGCCGCTGAATCGGAGCAGGGCGGACAGCATGCAGTAGCTCGGCGGCTCGCGCTTGCAACAGCGTCGGCAACTCACGCGAGCTCTTCGCTGCCGCAGTAAACAACGCTGGTTCTGCGGCCAGCAGTCGACCGTACAGGCGAATCGACTGTTCATCGTTGCCGACAACATCTGCGAAGCGATCCCATTCAGGCAGTTCCGCAGCCAGTTCAACCGACGGCGTTTTCCTCAGTCGTTCCAGCCGCACGGTCAACGTATTTCGTTGCAGCTCCTTCAGGAGTTCCTGAATGCGAATTTTTCGATCACCAGTGGCCGTTTGTTCCGCCTGTTGCAACGGAGCAATGGCGGCGTCTCCCGCATTACGCAACGTCTTGGCCGCCGCGATGCGTGTTCGGAACGCTGGTGAACCAAGGTCTGCGATCCATTGCGGAATCATCGCGGCATCGACCGCGTTCTCCTGAACCACAAGTTGAGCCGCAACGCTGATCGTCAGCGGTCCGCAACACAGCACACACGACAGCAAGGTCGTGGTCAGAACGATTCTGAGTTGTGATGGGGAATGCAGCATCGGTGGGGAAAAGTGGAAGGTCGGCTGGTCTGGTCGCGAATAAGACGGCTTTGTTCCTAAAATCTATCGCCATCGCAGACGATTCCCGCCTGAAGCGAGGCCCAAAAACCAAGGAATTTCCTCAGCTGGCAGCCGGATCCGGAAAATCCAATAGATTTCGCAGGGTGGACAGCGTTAATTTTGCCAGATGCCCTGAAAGCTGATTGCGGCCGGCCCGGTCAGCTGCAGGCTTTCGTCGCCGCCACCCTCCGAGTTGTGCCACAAAACGTTCAGGTTGCCTCCCGGAAGTCTGACGTCGATCGACGTGTTTCGTGCGGTCAGCCCTTGGCGAACACTGGCCGCCACCGCTGCGCAGGCTCCTGAACCGCAGGCCAGCGTTTCTCCGCTGCCCCGTTCGTAGACTCGCACTTCCAACTCGCTTGTCGAAACGACTCTGACCCATTCCACGTTCACGCCACCCGGAAATCGCGGATGAGCGGCAACGCGGGAACCCAATTGCCGGACAATGTGATCGCTAAGTTCATCGACAAAAATCACTGCGTGAGGATTGCCGACGCTGACTTCCGTGAATCGCAGCCCAGCCCGCGACGCTGCCGGCAGGAGAATGTCGTCCAGTGTTTGTTCTTCGGACGTCGGGAACACGGGCGGCGGCAAGTGAGCACAAACCTGTGCCCGATTGTTTGCGGAATCTGCGCCCAAGACTTCTGTGTGGACGATTCCTGATGGCGTGCTGACTTTGCATGTGTCTGACGTTCGGCCGGCCTTTCGCATCCACAATGCAATGCAGCGCAGGGCGTTTCCACACATCACGCCTTCGCTGCCATCGGCATTCCACATTCGCATTTCGACATCGCTGGAATCGTTACTGGGCGGAAGCATGTAGACCAGCCCGTCGGCTCCGATTCCGAAGTGCCGGTCGCTGATCCGCTGAACCATCGCGGTCGCGTCATCCGGTAGCGCCGTAACGAATCCATCCACAAAGACATAGTCATTGCCAGCGCCGTGCATCTTGATGAATGGCAATTCGCTCACTGTTGTTGCTGGTCGTCCGCGGCAATGTTTATGAAGGTCTGTCCGAAGTTCGATGACATGGAGTGTAACCAAAATCCGCTGATTTTGGAGCATTGAAACCGCTGTGCCTGCGGCTCAAGCGTGCATCGCAAAAGTCCGTACGAGCCGCGCCCTAAAGCCTGAAGCGCCAGCGAAGGAATTTTCGAATGCCCCTTCTCTGTCCTTCGCTGGCGCGTCAGGCTTCAAATCGTTAATTCCTCGCCTCCGTAATTTTCTGAGGCACACCGGCAATTCTGACTCAACGACCGCTTGCCACCTCGGATTCGACGCAGAGTCGATGGGCCGCTTTCTTGTATGAACTCTTCGATTCAAAGCCCGATTGTTGGAGGCCCGTGTCTGATTGCGCGCTTACGGGCGTGTCACGAAAAACGAACGTGAGTTCGTCCATCAGGTGGGCAGAAACTGAAATTGTGACCCACGATCATCGATCATTGCTTCGATGGTGATGTTGAGTTGGATTGATTCAGGCGGCTGACCGGTCCGTCTGGCGATCTCAGTTGATGAGATTGTCGATGGCGCAAACGAAAAGGCTCCGCTGGTCCCGAGGGATCGGCGAAGCCTTTAGGAATACCTAGCTTGCAGACAAAAGTGTTGAGAAGAACGTCTAAGTCATCTCCGTATGAATAATTCGCAAGCCTCGTCCGGACACATCCAAAATGAATTTTGCTGCAGAAACTGCAGGGCAAAAATGATTGATGCTTCTCTGGAAGCATCTGGCATGCCGAATTTCGAGTATTCCGTGATTTTAACAATTTTCTTCCAACACTCCAGAGGAATGTTGCAAAAAACCGACGAGTGTCACCTAAGGGAGTCTCCAATCGGCGGTGTTCGGCACGCAGGATTGTTGGATTTTACGACATTCGATCAATTCAGCGCCGCGAATTGGTGCACTGCCGCTCGTCTTGCGAACTCGCGCAGACGTGATTTGCGATTTTCGTCAGACTCCCCGTTCGAAATGGGACATGGTGTTTGCGTTTTCGTCAGCGGAACGGCAAATACAGGAATGTGACGATGAAGATCAAAAACCGACTTGCGAACTGGATGATCGCTAGGCTGGGAACACTGGCCTTGAAGGCCCTGTTTTTGACCGTGCGCGTGGATCATCGCAAGGTTGTTGAAGATGGGACGCCTTATCAAGCGGCGAAAGGTTCGCTGCGGTACTGCTTCTGTATTTGGCATGACGCCATTCTGACGGCCGTCTTTTCCTCGAAGACTCATAAATTGTCGGGCCTCATCAGTCGACATCAGGATGGTGGTTATCTGGCTGCGGCGGTGCAGATGGTGGGCATTGTTCCGGTGCGTGGTTCAGCCAGTCGCGGAGGTGCTCAAGCGACAAAGCAGTTGATTGAAGAGCCGGACTTGCATGTTTGTATTACGCCGGATGGTCCGCGTGGTCCACGGCGGATGATGAAAGACGGAATCGTCTACTTGGCGTCTCGCACGGGCCGCCCGATTGTGCCCACCACTCTGACGGCCACAAGTTACTGGTCGATTCCGGGCGGATGGTCCGACATGCTGGTTCCCAAGCCGTTTTCCAAAGCCCTGCTGTTGGCTGGGGCACCGATCCAAGTGCCGGCGGAATTAACGCGGGAAGAGATTTCTGAGTATGCGGAGTTGGTTCAAAGAGAAATGGACCGGATAGATTTGATTGGCCAAAGAATCATTCGCGGTGACGAGTCTGTGGTGGATTTAATCGCGCAGCCGGGGGTTTATCCGAATGATCATGTCGACACTTCGGTCAATCCCTCAGGTGTCCGTCAAAAGGCCGCATAGTGCCAACAGTGTCGGATTCTCAGTCTCAGAAGTTTGTTCGTTCTGTTCGAAATTGTTGTGACTTGGGCTTTCGATAGTTGCATGCTTGAGGTTTAATCAATCGTTCCAGCAGTCACTCGGCAGGATCGAGTTTCTGGCGAACAGCGCATTCCTTTAGGGATAAAAATCGTGGGCTCTTCACGACCACGTTTGGTAGTGTCCGGTGACTCGGACGAAGCGGCGAACGAATTCTGCAGAATCATGGGTGATAACGTGGAAGTCGTTCGCCCCGGCGCTCCCGATGCGGGAACCGCTGATGGATTCTTGCTGACCGGCACCTTCGCGAAACGCACTCAGGATCTGCAGCTGTGCGCGCAGGGGTTTCTGGACAGCGTGTCAGACGCTCTGGTGCTGGTTGACGCAGGCAATCAAGTTGTCTGGCACAACCAAGTGTTTCAATGTATGGCCGACAGTGAGCAATCGCTGATCGGCCTTTCGTTTTTGGACGCCTTGGGTAATCCGAAAGTTTTGAGTCCCGCTGTGCTGCCAGTCACGATGGATCCGGGCCCAGACCAAGTTCTGAAATCCATCTTGAAGATGGCCGAACGGAAATATGTCGCCATTCGGGCGTCTCGTTCAGCGCTGCCCATTGGCAATGGTGAGACTCAACAATTCACGACGATTGTTGTCCGAGATGTTTCGGAAGAAATTCTGGAAAATCACAAGCGCGAAGCGCTGTACCGTGCGGGCATCGAACTGGGCGATTCGTCACCTGATGAAGTCACCGAAATGACGCATCAGGAACGTTCCCAGCTGCTGAAAGAGAAGATCCTCGAATTCTCGCAGGGCATTCTGGGTTTCGAAACGATCGAAATTCGCGTGTTGAATCCCGAAACCAATGAACTCTTGCCGCTGCTAGAAGTGGGTATGCATGCCGAAGCTTCCACACGTCGGTTGTTCGCTGAGGCGGAAGGGAATGGTGTCACAGGACGTGTCGCAGCGACACGGATCAGCCATTTGTGTCGAGACACCTTGACCGATCAGTTTTATCTGAGCGGTGCCGAAGATGCTCGGAGCTCTCTGACTGTGCCGCTGATCATGCACGATGTCGTGTTGGGAACGTTTAACGTCGAACGCGCTGATGTCTTTGAATCGAAAGACATGGAGTTTCTGGAGTTATTCGGCTGCGTCGTGGCGATGGCGTTGAACCAGTTGCAATTGCTGGTGGCCGAAAAGGTGACGACCGCGACTGCGAGTTCTGATCAGTTGCGTCGTCAAATCGCGTTGCCAACGGACGACATTCTGTCCTGCACAACGGCGCTACTCGAAAAGTACATCGGTCACGATCCCGACATGTGCGAGAAGCTGCAGAGCATTCTCGACAACACTCGACAAATCCGGAGTGAAGTGGACTTGCTGTCTGAGAACGTTGATGCCGGTGATACAGCATTTCTGTCAACAACGGCCCGGACGCGCGTCGAACGGCCCGGATTGAAGGGTAAGCGCGTGTTGGTTGTGGACAGTGACGTGACTGTGCTGAAGACAGCCCACGAATTGCTCGAACGCCACAACTGCACGGTGGAAGCCGTACGCACAGGAAAGGAAGCCTGCCAGATGGCACGTAGTCATCACTACGATGCTGTGCTGACAGATATCAGTCTGCCAGACATGACTGGCTACGAATGCTTTTGCAAAATTTTGGAAATCGACGACCTCCTTCCCGTCATTCTGATGACGGGATTCGGGTACGACGCTGGACACTCGATTGTGAAGTCTCGTCAGCGAGGTTTGAAATCGGTGTTGTACAAACCGTTTCGTCGTGAGCAGCTGCTGACGGAGGTGGAAAAGGCTGTGACGCCGCCACCACCGCATGAGTAAAATCGATGTCTGGAGCTCCGCCACAAGGATGGGCGGAAGTAAGTGGAGACCGGAGTTCCTGACACAGTGTCCGTGCGAACTAGTCGGCCTTGGGTTGCTCTTCGACGTCTGCCGATTCGCGTTTAATGGCCTCGTAGATTTCTTCGCGATGCACACTGACGTCTCGAGGAGCATCAATGCCAAGGCGAACTTTATCGCCGCGAATCTCAATGACCATCAGAGTGATGTTGTCACCAATGACGATCTTCTCGTCTTTTTTTCTACTCAATACAAGCATTTGATTTTCCTCGGTCAATCTTTCTTCTTGAATGATCGCCGCCCGTCCCCAACATCGCTGTCTGCAACAATCGCAGTCAGCAAGGGCAAGCCGTGCCAGTGGTGAACGCAGTGTCCATATAGGACGCTATCCGTTCGTCGACTCTAAGTCTAAAAAACTAATTCGACCGTTAGCGACGGAATTCCGCAAAAATTGCCGTTTATCATTGCCCCTTACTGCAACTTACGCCGGTTTGTTCCGACAGCAACACATGCAACGCGCTGGGTTATGACGACTGTAACGATTCTGACGATGAGGCGCGCCGCAAACTTCTGCTGGAGCCGTTTCCGCGTCGCAGTTCGTCTGGTTGACGTGGTGTCGCCCTGTTGGTTTGTGATGGTTGCGGACGCTACACTGTCGGCCGTTCGCGGATCGCTGCGAATGCTTGTTTTGCTTCTGCCAGTCTGTGTGCCCGCAACCTTTGTCTTTGTCGTTCGCAGTCGTCATGAATCGCTTTTTGAACATCGCTGATCGCCTGCGCCAATCTGCTCAGTCGGTTCCCACGCAACGTGCCGTTGTGTTTCCCCACGGGCGCGATGCTGCCGGGCGAGTGTCTTATACTCAGTTGACGTTTGCGCAACTGGATCTTGCCGCCGATCAAGTGGCTCGAGGCCTGATTCGGATGGGCGTTAAGCCGGGCGATCGGCTGGCCATGTTTGTACCACCTTCACTCGAATCGATCGCTTTAACGTTTGGCATGTTTCGGTCGGGTGCGGTGTGTACTTTGATCGATCCCGGCATGGGGCGTGCCAATGTGTTTGGTTGTTTGGGGCAGTGCGAGCCTGTTGGGTTTATCGCGATTCCAATCGTCCAGCACATTAGGCGGCTAAAATTTCGCACTTACCGCAGTGCGCGATTCAACGTCGTGATCGGACCGAAAGCAAAACACTGGGGCATTCCGTGTTACGCTGATTTGGTCAGCATGGGAGAGGACACATCGATTCCGCTGCCACAGACTCAGGCGACAGACCAAGCCGCCATTATTTTTACCAGCGGCAGCACCGGTCCGCCCAAGGGTGTGTGCTATGAACATGGAATGTTTGACGGACAGGTCGATCTGATTCGTGATCGATTTGGTGTTGAGCCGGGGGAAATCGATCTGCCGGGGTTTCCATTGTTTGCGTTGTTTAATGTGGCGATGCAAGTGACGACCGTGATTCCGGACATGGACCCGACGCGGCCTGCCAATGTTGATCCGGTTAAAATTCTGGAAGCCATTCGTGATCAGGGTGTGACGCAAGCGTTCGGTTCGCCAGCACTCTGGAACAACGTCGGCCGGTACTGCGAAGCCCACAACATCAAGTTACCGACGCTGCGTCGGGTTCTTTCTGCCGGTGCTCCGGTGCCCAATCATGTGCTGCGACGCATGACGAATATTCTGAGTGCCGAGGCGGACGTCTACACTCCCTATGGAGCCACAGAATGTTTGCCCGTTGCTTCGATTGGTGGCCGACAGGTGCTGGCCGAAACCGCTGAGCAGACGGCGGTCGGCGCGGGCACCTGTGTCGGAACAGTGTTTGACCAGATGGAGGTGCGGATCGTGGAAGTCACGTTTGATGCGATCGCCGACATTGCCGACGTGGTCAATTGCGGGCCCGGTCAAATCGGAGAGATCATTGTCAAAGGCCCCGTGGCGACGCGCGAGTATTTTGAGCGACCCGAGGGAACGGCGGTGGCAAAAATTTCGGACGGAGAAGGGTTCTGGCATCGCATGGGTGACACGGGATACTTTGATGACACGGGGCGGCTGTGGTTCTGTGGTCGGAAAGCTCACATCGTCTTTACAAAAACTGGGCCGCTGTATTCCGTTCGGTGTGAGGCGATCTTTAATCAGCACGACGACGTCTATCGTTGTGCGCTGGTGGGGCTTGGGGAACGAGGTCAGCAGGTGCCGGCGATTGTTGTGGAACCAGAGCCGGGCAGATTTCCGGAAGATTCAGCGACGGAAGAACGGTTCCGCATCGAGCTCATCGAATTGGGGCGACAGAACGCACTGACAACCGGCATCACAGAGATCATTTTTCACCGGTCTTTGCCAGTGGACACACGACACAATGTGAAGATCAATCGCGAATCGCTGGCCGTCTGGGCCGCGACCGTTGTTCGTTAGTCGTCCGCTCAACCACGGTCCATTGGCAGTTCCATCACGCTGTAGCCGGGCGACGTGAACCCCAAACGTTGGTAGGTTTCGATTGCAGCGGCGTTCTCCAGTTCCACGTACAGTCTGAGCCCAACGACATCGCCACGGTTATGCAGCTGCGATTTTGCGTGTTCCAGCAGCCGTCGAAAGACATTTTGACCACGAAACTCGGCCAGCACATACACGCTCTGCAGCCAGTACATCCATCCATCTCGCCAGTCGCTCCATTCGCGTGTCAGCATTAGCTGGCCGACGACTTGGCCATCGACTTCAGCCACCAAATACGTGACTTCGTCGGCCTGCTCAAGCCCCCTTCGAACCCCTCGACTGACGAGGGCTGAATCCAGAGTGTTGTTTTCGGTTTCCATCGCCAGACGGCAATTGAAGTCTGCAATAATCTGAGCATCTGTCGCAGTCGCGTTTCGGATTGTTAGCATCAAGAATGATTTCCGTCATCGTGGACACCGCCTGCGCGGCGAAGTGTGATCGCGAACGAATTTAATACGTCTGGGGCCCCATCTATCGGTCTGTTGCCGTAACCTACGGGAATCCACAACGATTGTCATCGTCCGATGGCCGAGACCATAGGAATCCTGTATTCTGCGGCTCAAATGTTCCCGTTCGAAAAATGCATTCCAATAAATGTCATGACCAATATCAACAAACTGCTTGTCGCAAACCGTTCTGAAATTGCCATTCGAGTCTTTCGAAGTGCGACGGAAATGGGGATTCCGACGGTTGCCATTTACTCACACGAAGATCGCTACGCTCTGCACCGCTTCAAGGCGGATGAAGCCTACAAAATTGGCAAACAGGGCGAACCGATTCGAGCGTATCTGGATATTGATTCGATCGTAACACTGGCGAAGGATGTCGGGGCCGACGCGATTCATCCAGGCTACGGATTTCTGTCAGAACGAGCCGCGTTTGCGCAGGCTTGTGGCGAAGCGGGCATCAAGTTTGTTGGCCCGTCCGTCGACGCATTGCAGAATCTGGGCGACAAAACGTCGGCGCGAGCCATCGCAATCAAGGCTGGCGTGCCCATTCTGGGTGGAACTCAGGGAGCCGTTGATGATCTGACGGAAGCTCAGGCGGCGGCCGAAAAGGTCGGCTTTCCTGTGATGATCAAAGCGTCGCACGGCGGCGGTGGTCGGGGTATGCGAGTTGTCCGGAAAGCAGAAGAATTCGCTCAGGCCTTCGAAAGTGCGCGCAACGAAGCACTCACAGCCTTCGGCAATGCGGAAGTCTTTATCGAAAAATTCATCGGCCGCGCCAAGCACATCGAAGTTCAGTTGCTGGGTGACGAACACGGTAACCTCGTCCATCTGTTCGAACGTGATTGTTCTGTGCAACGACGCCATCAAAAGGTCATTGAACTCGCTCCCGCGCCGGATCTCAGCGAAGAACTGCGACAGGGCATGCTGGAGGCGGCGTTGAAAATTGGTCGAGAATCGAACTACAGCTGTGCGGGGACGGTGGAATTTTTGGTCGACGCCGACGCACAAAAATTCTACTTCATCGAAGTCAATCCGCGCATTCAGGTGGAACACACCGTCACGGAAGAAGTCACGGGCATCGACATCGTGAAGTCGCAGATCATGGTGGCACAAGGCAAAAAATTGTCCGATCCGGAAATCGACATTCCATCGCAGGAATCCGTCAAGGTGAATGGCTTTGCGTTGCAGTGTCGAGTCACCACGGAAGATCCGGAAAACAACTTCATGCCGGACTATGGTCGAGTCGCCCATTACCGTTCGGCCAGCGGCATGGGTGTGCGACTGGATGCGGGCAGCGCGTTTTCGGGGGCCGTCGTGAATCCGTTTTACGATTCGCTGCTGACAAAAGTGACGGCTCGCGGCCGCAACTTCGCCGGTTCGATCGGCATTATGAAACGCGCACTCCGCGAATTTCGGATTCGTGGTGTCAAGACCAACATTCCCTTCCTGCTGAAAACGCTGTCGCACCCCACATTTACCAGTGGCAACTGCACCACGCGATTCATCGACGAAACGCCAGAGCTGTTTAAGTTTGCCGCTCGCCAAAACCGAGCCACCAAGGTGCTGACGTATCTGGCCGAAACAATGGTCAACGGCTGCGACCTCGTCAAAGATCGCCCGGTGGCCATGCGCCGCGAACCGGCTCCACTGCCGCACGTCGATCACGACAAGCCGATTCCTAAGGGCTCACGTGATAAATTCAAAGAACTGGGGGCTGAGAAATTTTCGCAATGGATTCGCGATCAAAAACGCCTTCTGATTACGGACACCACCTTTCGCGACGCGCATCAGTCGTTGCTGGCGACGCGCATGAGAACCTACGACTTGCTGCAGATCAGCGACGCGTATGCGCGCAACTGCAGCGATCTGTTTAGCCTCGAAATGTGGGGCGGAGCGACCTTCGATACGTCGATGCGGTTTCTGAAGGAATGCCCGTGGCAGCGTCTGGCCGATATGCGCGCGAAGATTCCCAACATCCTGACGCAGATGTTACTGCGCGCCTCGAGTGCTTTGGGCTACACCAACTATCCCGACAACGTGGTGGCGGCCTGCGTGAAAGAATCGGCGGAATGTGGCATGGACCTGTTCCGAGTCTTCGATGCGCTGAACTACACGCCCAACATGAAGGTCGCGATGGACGCGGTGATCAACAGCGGCATGCTGTGCGAAGCCAGCATCTGTTACAGCGGAGACCTAACCAATCCGCACCGCAACAAGTACGACATGAAATACTACGTCGGCTTGGCCAAAGAACTGGAGAAAATGGGGGCCCATATTCTGGCCATCAAAGACATGGCCGGATTGTGCAAACCCGCAGCCGCAGCCGCATTGGTGAAGACGTTGCGAGAAGAAGTGGGGATTCCCGTTCACTTCCACACACACGACACGGCCGGCATTCAGGCGGCGTCGATTTTGGAAGGCAGCAAAGTGGGCTTGGACATCGCTGACTGTGCGATGGCTCCGATGTCCGGCGGCACGTCTCAGCCGAACCTAAACACCATCGCAGAAATGTTGCGCTACGGTGATCGCGATACCGGACTGGACACGGGTTCCATCGATGCCGTCGCCGATTACTGGCGTGCCACTCGAGAATTTTACACACCGTTCGAAAGCCAAGTACTGCCCGCCACCGCCGACCTGTACCAACACGAAATGCCGGGCGGCCAGTACACGAATCTGTTCCAGCAAGCGCGAGCACTCGGCCTTGCCGACCGCTGGGCAGAAGTCTGCAAAGTGTACGCGGGCGTCAATCAGTTGTTCGGCGACATCCCCAAGGTCACGCCGAGCAGCAAGGCTGTCGGCGACATGGCCCTGTTTATGGTGGCCAACGAACTGACCAACGAAGACGTGCTGAACACGGATCGAGACATCGCGTTTCCGGCGAGTGTCATCGACCTGATTGGCGGAGGCATGGGCCAGCCACCGGGCGGGTTTCCTCAGGCGGTCAAAGATCGCGTGTTGCTGGGCAAAGAAGAATTCACCGGTCGTCCGGGCGAATCCCTGCCGCCAGCCGACTTCGATGCGGCGCGCACGAAGGTCAAAGGACTGGTCAAGCGTGATCCCTTAGAACGAGAAGTGGTGCAATGGCTGTTGTACGAACGAGTGTTCGAAGACTTCGCGGCTCACCAGTTGAAGTATGGTGAAGTCAGCATTCTGCCCACTCCCAATTTCTTCTACGGGCTGGAACCCGGCGAAGAAATCGCCGTCGATATCGAACCGGGCAAGACACTGATTATCCGATTCCTGACCATCGGCAACGCGCACGCGGACGGTACCAGAACCGTCTTCTTCGAACTGAACGGCCAGCCTCGAGAGGTCACGATCACTGACAAAAGCGTCGAATCCGACGTCGTGAAAGCCGTCAAAGCCGACCCCAGCAACAAAGGCCACATCGGCAGCACCATGCCCGGCATGGTCGTGGCCGTGGCCGTCAAAGCCGGTGACGGAGTCAAAAAGGGCCAGAAATTGTTAACCTTGGAAGCCATGAAAATGGAAACCATGATTAACGCCGAACAAGACGGCACGGTCGCGGACGTGCTGATCAAAGCCGGCAGTCAAGTTGAGGCCGGGGATTTGCTGGTGGTGATTGAATAGTTCGGGAAAACTCTTCAGAGCGAGTTCTTCTTCCTCCTTAAACTGAAACGAATATGAATAAAGGATCGATTTGGATAGTCCGTGCTGGCAAGAATGCTGCCTACGCAGAGGACTTTATCGAACAGAACTTTGTCGGAATCGGATTTGGCAGCGCCGGTGAGATCACGACACCAATCGAAAAGGAAGCACTGGAACATCAAATTTCGGCGGCCAACCCGACCTACAGTGCTGGAAAAATTGGAAACGTCGCATCTCAAATCAAGCGATTTTATGACGAAGTCCAAGTCGGTGACACGGTGATGACCTATGATCCGTCGCGGCGACTATACATGATTGGAAAAATCAAGACTGCAGTCCAAGACCGGGACCATGAACTGCGTCGTGCAAGAGCGGTGAATTGGACACATCAGGTGGGCAGAGACAGTTTGTCCGAGTCGACGAGAAATACACTCGGATCAATCCTAACTTTATTTATTGTCCGTGATGCTGCAGCGGAAGAAATCTGGAAGAGGGCAGTTCTAATAGGACAAGAAGTCGACTTGCCGGAACCGGAAACAACAGAAATCTTCAGCGAAACAGACACCTCGGTTGGTGACATCGAATCTCAGGCCCACGATTTAATAGATGACCAAATCGCGGCACTCGCTTGGGACCAGCTTCAGGAGCTTGTTGCAGAGATTTTGAAAGCAATGGGATTTCAGGCGGAAATCTCTGCAAAAGGTCCCGATCGAGGAGTCGACGTCATTGCGTCACCTGATGGCTTGGGTTTGTGTGAACCGCGAATTTTTGTCGAAGTGAAGCACCGCAAAGGAACTCGAATTTCGGCCGACCAGATTCGTGCATTCATTGGCGGTCGTCAAACAGGCGACAAGGGTCTCTATGTGAGTACGGGGGGATACACGAAAGAAGCAAAATATGAGGCGGAGAGATCCAGTATTCCTCTCACGTTGATCGACTTGCCGAAATTGCGATCACTCGTGTTACAGCACTACGAATCGTTCTCGCCGGAAGGCCTCGCATTGGTTCCGCTGAAACGTTTGTATTGGCCAGCGGAGTAGCCACACTATTGATGCTTGTCCCGGCCCAAAATTATGGTGACTGGATTTTAGTCGCGGAGCGACGGCACGCGATAGCCTCGGCTTTCAACCCGAGGAAACAAGCCCCAACGAAGGCCAAGCAGCGGAGCGGCGACAGGTGGAGAGAACAACGCGGCGGGCACATGTCGTCACTCCGAGACTATGCTGGTGCGATCACAGTCTCCTTGCCCCGTGTGAGGTGAACGAATATGAATGCTCGAAATGTGATTCAATTTTCATTCGTTTCGGACGTCTTTATCCCCGTTAGCATCGCAACGCTACCCGCAGTTCTGTTTTTGCTTCTTGGTGCGTAAGCGCCCATCAGCACCGTTCTTGACAGGTGGTTTAGTCTGGCGAGCATAGTATCGCTTGTCATGACTTTTTGTGGAGGTGTTTATGGGGCGTTGACGTGATCCTGCTGTTCGTGCGCGGTGGGAAAGAATGATTCGTG
>JBDNHJ010000368.1:0-34606 GCA_041688835.1 Fuerstiella sp. | reverse complement strand
TTCGGGGGAACAGCCTGGAAGAAGACCCCGTGTTGGGTTTATTCGGGATCGATTTTGTGAACGATCCACCGGGCGGTCCAACGGCTGACGATCTGATCGTCGTCGCTGATGAAACCTTCGACACCTTAGACCGCACGATCACACCGGCCGATGGCAACTTTCTTCTGGCTCGGTTGAACTTCGTGGCCCCGCTCAGTGCGACGCCTGGGAGTGTCTACGACATTTCCCTGGACTTCGGAGATTTTCAGGATTCTGCGGACATGTCACGGGACTTTTCGTCCAATGTCGGCAGCATCACGATCAGCGCAGCAGCAGTGCCCGAACCATCCTCATTCGCAGTGCTGGGATGCGGAGTGGGGTGCCTTCTCATCCACCGCCGGAAGAAACGCCGATCCGCGCATAATCTTACGGAATGAAGTCGAAGGGAAGTTTGCAGCAGAACGGACGGCGGTGCCTTTCTATCGCTGGTGACCATTGCGTCAACGGGCGAACTGCAGTCGGCGATGTTGTTATCCGGACTGGCCGTGCACACTCGTAACCGGACACAGGACGGTCGATGTTCGCTGCTGTTGGTCGAACCCGGTGGAGAACTCGGCAACCCGCTGGCTGGAGCACGCGTCACGCTGACGGGCAGGGCGGTTTGCTTGGGCCGTTCCGAAGGCATCGACGAACGAGCGGCATTCTTGGCCGCTCACCCGGAAGCGGCGATGTATGCAGACTTCGGTGATTTCGCCATCTGGCGTTTCGAACTCGAAACAGCCCACCTTGTCGTCGGCTTCGGCCGCATTGTGAGCATCACCGCTGACGACTTGCGCTGAATTGCGTAAGCTGGCGGCATTTCGGGAAAACAAAGAGGCCCGTTTGATACGTGCCCTGAGGTTGACGTGATAGCGAAGGTGGTCGGGGCGGCCCCCGTTAGTCGCGATTGAGCTGCAGCACTGCACTTTTTGGATGCGGGGACTACGACGCTTCCATCTGAAACTTCGTAAACCGATTGACGATATCACCGAACGATTTCGGTTTGTACTTTGAAAGGTCCCCGGTTGACGTGGCGTAGTCCAGCCTAAACGAAACGGCCAGATAATTCTTACCATACGAAACCACGTCGTCGCAGTTTCGAGTATCATCGGTCATCACAAACAGGATGGCCTTCTTGCCGACCTTTGCATGTTCCGCATAGGTCTTCTGCCATTCGACAACGCCCAAATCCAGAGAGTCTGCATATCGCTCGGTATATTTCGCACCCTGACGCTCTGCCAGTTTTCCTCGACTGGCCTGGTCCGGCAGAACCGGGTGCTTCACAACAATTGAGAGTTTGACTTCGCGTGGTCGGTAGACCAACAACAGGCTGACACTGGTGTCCGTGGCTCCCACGTAGCCGCCGTCTCGCCAGTGGGCCACTTTGCGGCGCAATTGCGGCACAAGCGGCGGCATGAGTTTATCCATAGTTGTGTCGCGGACAGCCTCATCAGCCGGGAACCAACGCAAAGATGGATCAAGAACGACGTGCGGAGAATGCGGAAAGTCAGGATGCAATGCCATGTCTATTTTACTTTCGCAGCAGCAATCAATGGTTCCAACTGTTCCGCAGGCACGCGACGCGGCTTGCCGTCTTCAACAATTACCGCGGACTGCCCTAGGCGTCGTTTGGTCTCCAAAGCCTCCGCCACGGCATCCCGCAGACTGCTGACAACTTCCTGACTATGCTTGTTTAGATCTTTCATCGTTTCCCACTCTCCAAAAGTTGTTCAAAC
The DNA here is from genome assembly GCA_041688835.1 of Fuerstiella sp. GTDB lineage: Bacteria > Planctomycetota > Planctomycetia > Planctomycetales > Planctomycetaceae > Fuerstiella. The sequence goes on along the minus strand of JBDNHJ010000368.1, from coordinate 32,852 downwards.
CGTGCGTCATCCACAACCGTTCGAACGGTTCCCATCTGTTGAAAGATGATGTTGGCACCGGAAACGGAGTTGTCCACGCAGACCGCAGAACTGCATACCGAAGAATAACCTCCCAGCAAGTTGGCAACACTGCGATAATAACGTCGTTCAATCGTTTCCGGTGGAATGTTGTGACCTCCACGAGACACCCGTTCGGCGACTCGCTCAATACAGGACGCCACATTTGGCAGCCACAGGTAGATCAGGTCCACATCCCAGCCGCCTGCCACCAGTTCGCGAATCATTCGCAGATAGCTTCGACCGGACAACGTTGTTTCAAAAGCGAATGATTCCTTAGCCGCAATGAACCACTGAATCTCAGTCAAGAATAGCCGTCCAGCGGCAACGGCTCTTTTTCCGGAACCAGTGGCGACAGGCCCGCCGCAATCAGATCAGCGTTGACGAAGTTGTCACAGTGACCAGCTCCGCGAAGATGCTTGAGAGCAAACGTCGTCTTACCCGCTCCGTTCGGTCCGGCAATCACCGTACAAACAGGGGCCGTCATACGTTGACCTCCACAAACGTCATGGTGTCATTGCCGAAGATATCTACCACCTTAACGGCGATCTTGCGGCGACCTTTGGCCACTTCGTGATACACGCTGGTCAGTTCCAGAGATCGATCTCGTTTGGTGCGAAAGGACTGCCATTCGTTTTCAAAAACGAAGTCGCCCGTTCATTGTTCTTCCCATTCCACAAGGTTCTGCTGAGCCGGTTTCATGCCCGGCAATCGCTCCTGCAGGTGCGGATTGATTTCTTTCGGAACGCGGATGATTTCACGCTTGTTTTCAAAGTCAAAGTCCACGGCCCAATAGTCGATCCAGTTCTGCGTCAGCGTTTCGCGTTTGACGACACCTTTCGCGTTCTGGCTGACCTTCACAATCTGGCCTTTTTCGACCACGATCTTGCTGCCTTTGTTCTTCAGAGTTTCCTCAGCATTCTTGATGGAATCCTGCGAATAAAACACGCTGAAGTCGGTCAGTTCGACGGCCACCGCTGGCTTGTCCGCTTTCTTTTTGCCTTTGCGGACATGTGGTTTCACTTCGATAAAGGACACGTCGTGGAACACCACCTGATTCTTCTCCACGGCTCGCTTGTCGAAGACTTCCGCCGGGATGTACTTGGGAGCGATATCGATGCCTTTTCCGCGAGCTTCATCCAGTACGTTGGGAAACAGGCCCATTTCGAATTCAAAGCCCAGCACATCGACTTTGATGATGTGCTTCGTGCGGCATTCCAAAATAATCTCTTCGATAAACAGGTGATTCACCGGGCCATTCGCCACCAGTCGTTCTGACGTTCATTCTAATGCAGTGACGTGGCACTCAGGCAGCCGTTTTACGGACACAGTGTCCCGCTTCTACGGCAGTCATCCCTCAGCCGGAAGTCTAGCGTATCGTGGAATAAACGGGAGCGTCCGTGAACGAGTCTTATTGACATCTGATCAACAGCACGTCATCAACAACGGCGTGGGTGGCGTCAGCATCAAATAAATCTCTTGGCCTGCGGTGCGCATCACAAGCATGTCGAGACTGGTGAACTGACTCACCATCTGCAGTGAAATTGCCCAGCCGTTACAACCGGCAATGTCAATGTTTTGGTTCTGCTGGAAACGACATCCGTCACAAAAATCAACACAGCGTTGTGATTCGGAAACTAGTTTTGACTGCATTCAAGCCTGCCCAAGGTACGGCAATCTCAGTCAAAACCAACCGGTTTTCCGACAACAATGGTCTCTCAGACGCTGCATCTTAAAACTCCGCCATCCGAGGATCGTCACGCCTCTGATCAGGATGAAGCGCGTCGTCATTTGCTGACGGTCAACGTTGAAGACTATTTCCAAGTCGGCGTGTTTCAGAAATTCATCAGCGCTGACAATTGGTATCGCTTCGAACCACGCCTGCGACAGAACATCGACAACGTGTTGCAGCTGTTGGATCGCTACGACACAAAAGCGACCTTCTTTGTGCTGGGTTGGACGGCGGAAAAAGAACCAGAATTGGTTCGTTCGCTGGTCAATGCAGGTCATGAAGTTGCCAGTCGCGGCTTTCTGCATCAGCCGTTGCTGACTCTTCCCAAAGAACAGATTCGAGCGGATCTGCGAAAGTCGAAACAGACACTGGAAGACGTCACCGGGCAGGAGGTTGCTGGGTTTCGCTTGTCCGATGGCTGGCTCAAAAAAGAGTCCCTGTGGTTGCTCGACGAAATCGCCGGGGCAGGGTACCGCTACGATTCCAGTCTGATGCCGCGGCAACGCGACTTCGACACCGAACAGAAATGGCGACGGATTCAGGAGATTCAGACCAACAACGGTCCGCTGCTCGAAATTCCGTTGTCCACAATGCAGACTCCCGGCGGTTGGTTGCCTATTTCTGGTGGCAATTACCAACGGCAGTTGCCCAACTTTCTGATGCGACGCTTGGTGGATCGCGCCGTCGAGACCGACTCAGACCCATTCGTGATGTACTTCCAGGTTTGGGAACTGGATACCGAACAGCCACGTCTGAGCGTCGCGGATCGACTGACTCAGATGCGGCACTACCGAAAGCTGGACAAATACAAACGCATTCTGCCGCAGTATCTGGAACGTTATCAGTTCACATCGATTCGCGAACATGCTGAGCTGACCGACAGTCCACTGCAATCGCTGGCAGGCGAATTCGATCAGTATGTCCGCGAAGACTCGCCGACTGAATCCGAAGTCAGCACAACAACGGTCGACATCGCGGACAGCTTGACTGCCGTGTCAACGGCTGATTCAGCGGCTACAAAGTCACACGTCACAATCGTCATTCCGTGCTACAACGAAGAGAGTTCTCTTCCGTATTTAGCCAACACGCTCAGCAGCGTTGTCGCCGCACTTTCAAAAAACTATGTCACAAACGTACTGTTCGTGGACGATTGCAGCACAGACAACACGCGCGACGTGATCGAGAAATTGTTCGGCGAAGACCCGAGCATCAACGTTGTGCGGCATGAAGTCAATCGCGGAGTCTCCGCAGCAATTCTGACTGGCATGGCAGCGTCAAAGACTGAAATCGTCTGTTCGATGGACTGCGACTGTAGCTATGACCCACACGAACTGGTCAACATGCTGCCGTTGTTGACCGCAGACGTGTCCATGGTGACGGCTTCGCCTTATCACCGCGACGGCCTTGTGAAAAATGTTCCGGGCTGGCGACTGCTGCTGTCTCGCGGCCTGTCTGCCATCTATCAGAAATTATTGAAGCAGGAACTGGCGACATGGACCAGTTGCTTCCGAGTCTACCGCCGCAGTCAGATTTTGGATTTGCCATTACAGGAAGACGGATTCCTTGGCACAGCGGAACTCTCTGCCCAGCTCATTTTGAACCAGCGTCCCATCGCCGAACATCCGGCGACCCTAGAAGTTCGACTGTTTGGTCTTTCTAAGATGAAAACAGTCAAAGCAATTCTCAGCCATCTTCGGCTGCTGGCAAAAATCGCAGCGTCGCGATTCTTCGGCAGTAGTCAACAATCCAAAACGCTAAACGAAGCTCACAGCCACTTCAAAGGAACTCCAGTAATGAACATGCAATTGCCATCTGACCAGGATTCAACAGGTCGAACACTCGGCCAAGAAGAACTGGAACTTCTGCGACAAGTCATCGAATCGGGCACACTAACAAGCACAAAGGGTAACTTTGTTAAACAGCTGGAAACAGAATTCGCCAAAAAACTGGGTGGCAAGTATGCGTACGCATGTTCGAGTGGCACGGCTGCGATTCACTGTGCGATTGCGGCCATCAATCCAGAACCGGGTGATGAGATCATCACCACATCGATCACCGACATGGGTGGCCTGACACCGATCATCTTCCAAGGTGCAATCCCCGTATTCTGCGACGTCGACCCAATCACGTACAACGTCACGGCTAAGTCGATCGGAAAAGTGATCAGCGAGAAGACGAAAGCGATCATCGTCACGCATCTGTTCGGCAATCCATGCGACATGGCTCCGATCATGGAACTGGCGAAAAAACACAACATCCCCGTCATCGAAGACTGTGCTCAGGCCTTCCTGTCCACTTACCGCGAAGACTACGTCGGCACCATTGGCGACATCGGATGCTTCAGCCTGCAGCAGGGCAAGCACATCACCACCGGCGAAGGTGGCATCGTTGTCACCAACAACGAAGCTCTGGCTCGTCACATGTTTCTGTACATCAACAAAGCGTGGGGCTACGGCGATGAAAAACCAGATCACTACTTCGCTGCGTTGAACTACCGCATGACGGAACTTCAGGGCGCTGTAGCTGTGGCTCAGCTTGGCAAACTCAATGACGTCGTGGCATCCCGAACTCGACTGGCCGATTCACTGACGACAAAGCTGAGCGGTCTGCCCGGCATCTCGACACCGACAATCACACCAGACAGCACTCACACGTATTGGAAGTACTGCCTGAATGTTGATGCCAGTGTCATCGAAGGCGGCTCACCCGCATTCGGTGCGTCTTTGCGAGAACAAGGCATCGCGTGTGCTCCGCGTTACATCCAGAAACCTGCCTTTGAATGTCAGGTCATTCGTGACCAAGTGACGTTCGGCACCAGTCGCTGGCCATTCACGTTGGCGCGACCCGAAGCTGTCGACTATAGCCGCAAAAACTACGAAGGCACCTATGCGGCACTGGAACATGTGTTGGTGATCGCATTCAACGAATGCTACACCGATGAACACGTGGAATTCATTGCCAACGCTGTGCGTGATGCCGCTCTGAGGCTGCAAAAAACGGGCACACACAGCAACGCGTAGTCTGTCAATCGTAATCGTCACCGGCACGGCACACTGCTGTGCCGGTGGCTAACAACACAAACTGTCCATTCTTCCTGAAAGCTGTTTTCTGATGATCAATCGTATCCAACCCACATTCGTTCTTATCGGTGCCGGTGGCATCTCCAAAGCCTACGCTCAGGCCTTTGCCGACGGTCTGCAGTACAAGCTGGTTGGTGTCGCAGACATTCGCATCGGAGCGGCTCAGGAAGTCGCTGATATCGTGGGAGCTCAGGCATTCGACGACATCGAAATTATGTGTGCTGAACTTCAGCCGACGGCAGCTATCGTTTGCACACCGCCGAACACTCATGCGGCGATCTGCATTGAACTCATGAATCTTGGCATTCACGTGCTGTGCGAAAAACCTTTGGCCGTCACTTCACGCGATGCGACTCGCATGATCACTGCGGCTGAACACAACAATGTGACGTTTACGATGGGTTCGAAATTCCGTTTTGTGGAAGATGTTCAGGAAACTCGCCGCATTATCGAATCCGGAAAACTGGGTGACATTGTCCTGTTCGAAAACACGTTCGCCGGCTTCTGCGACATGTCGCAGCGCTGGAATTCGAAGCCGGAAATCAGTGGTGGCGGCGTCCTGATCGACAACGGCACGCATTCGATCGACATCATGCGATTTTTGCTGGGTTCGGTCACGGAATTACAGGTGGTCGAAGGCCGTCGCATTCAGGATCTGGAAGTCGAAGACACAGCACGCCTGTTCGTTCGCAACGAAGCCGGTACCATGGGCAGCATTGACCTGTCGTGGAGCATGAACAAAGTGCAGCCACACTTCATCAGCATTTACGGATCAAAAGGCACACTGTTCGTGGGCTGGAAGGAATCACGATACCAGCTGGCTGGTGAAAGCGAATGGACTGTGTTCGGCAAAGGCTACGACAAGATCGCCGCATTTTCGAACCAACTGAAGAACTTCGCAGCCGCCATCAAAGGCGAAGAAGAACTGATCATCAATGCCGAAGACGCATTGGCGTCGGTCATGACAATGGAAACCGCTTACGAAGCACTTCGCTCCAACGAATGGCATACCGTCAAGCAAACACACGAACTCTGGAATCGCTCCGGCGTTGCAGCAAAAGTGAACTAGTTTGAATCGAAAGGGTCCGCCGCGCAGATCCGATTTCCGCGCAACTGAAAACGGAAAACTGAAAACGGAAAACTGAAAACGGAAAACTGAAAATGACTATCCGCATCCACCCCACCGCAATCGTTGAAGACGGCGTGAGTCTCGGCAAAAGCACGTCCGTTTGGGACAACGTTCATATTCGCTATGGCACGTCGTTGGGAGACGAATGCATCGTCGGCGGCAAGTCGATCATCGCGTACGACGTTCAGATTGGAAGTCGAGTCAAGATTAACTCGAACGTCTACATCTGCAACGGAGTCACCATTGAAGACGGTGTGATGGTGAGTGCTGGTACGATCTTTACCAACGACCGCTTTCCTCGAGCCGCCACTTCGGATCTGCAAACGCTGCGTGGTTCTGAACCTGACGAACATACGCTGCAGACTCTGGTTTGCGAAGGTGTCACGATCGGTGCTGGATGTCTCATCGGTTGTGATCTGACCATTGGCCGCTTTGCCATGGTTGGCATGGGGTCTGTCGTCACAAAGTCGATCGCTGACTTCCACTTGGTCATGGGCAGTCCCGCCAAGCCTGTCGGAGTCGTTTGCCGCTGTGGTCAGCCAGTGCATCGCTTTACAGAAGCCGACGAAGTCACCGGACCAATCCCGGTCACTTGCGAATGCGGTCTCGCATATGAAATCGATGGGCAAACAGTCGTCGAATTGCGGCTTGGTGCTGCAGAGCTAGTGGCCTTATAAGCACCCATCCACAAATCACTTGGCGAAACCCAATGTAGCGTTAGGGCGCAAGCCCTCCGGTGTTGCGGCACCGGACGGCTTGCGCCGTTCCGCTATCGTGTGAACTTAATTGTGGGTGGGAGCTTAGACCTCGCGGCCCACGTTGCAACAGACCGTCACGCGGGAGCGTGACCTACCGAACGCAGAATGCCATGTCACAACCATCAAACACCATCGCTCAATCATCCGGCCCCGCGCAAAAGTGGGCGGTCTTGGGTGGCGGCATGCTAGGCATGACGATCGCACATCGACTCAGCCAACAAGGCCACGACGTCACGCTGATCGAAAGTCGCCCCAACCTTGGTGGACTGGCCGACGCTTGGCAGGTCGGCGATGTGACGTGGGATCGGCACTATCATGTCACGCTACTATCAGATCTGTACGTCCGTGAACTTTGGAACGAACTCGGCATCGAATCCAACATGGACTGGGTCGAAACTCGCACGGGTTTCTATACCGACGGACAGCTGCATTCGATGTCGAACACGGTCGAGTTCTTGAAGTTTCCTCCACTGGGACTGATCGACAAGTTACGACTCGGCGGCACAATCTTCTGGGCTTCGAAGGTCAAACACTGGCAGAAGCTCGAACAAGTCCCGGTCGCCGACTGGCTCACCAAGTTCTCAGGCAAACGCACGTTTGAAAAAATGTGGCTGCCGCTGTTGCGCGCGAAACTTGGCGAATGCTGGCGACAAACGTCTGCCGCCTTTATCTGGGCCACGATTGCCCGCATGTATGCCGCACGCCGATCTGGACTGAAAAAAGAAATGTTCGGCTACGTGCGCGGTGGCTACGACACAGTATTGAACGCTTTCGAAGAGAAACTCAAGCAGCAAAACGTCGACATCCGTTGTCAGACAGCCGTCCGGGAAATCCACGGCACGCCGGAAGGCTCGGTGATTGTGGAAACAGCCGACGGTGAAGAAGTCTTCGACCGTGTGGTTTCCACGCTGCCATCACCGGTGTTATCAAATGCCTTGCCGCAGCTGGACGACACTCAGAAATCGCTGCACAACGGCATCCAATACCACGGCATCGTGTGTGCCTCTGTGTTGCTGAAGAAAGCGATTTCGCCGTACTACGTGACCAACATTACTGATGGTGGAGTTCCATTCACAGCCGTGATCGAAATGACAGCGCTGGTCGATCCCAAACAATTGGGAGGCAACCATCTGATCTATCTGCCGAAGTACGTGACACCGGACGATCCAACGTTTGAAATGACGGATGCTGAAATCGAAGAGCAATTCCTATCCGCACTGGATCGCATGTATCCACAGTTTTCCAGAACAGACGTGCAGGCTTTCCGAGTTTCGCGCGTCCGGCATGTGTTCGCATTGCCGACGTTGGGATATTCAGAGCGCGTGCCGCCGATTGAAACCAACGTCGCGAATGTATTCGCCGTCAATTCTTCGCACATTGTCAACGGCACATTAAACGTGAACGAAACCGTAAAGCTTGGAAACGACTTTGCCGCCGCATTCGGTCAAGCCGTTCAGCCAGCAGCGGTTCAAAGAAGCCTGCAGCCGGTGTAGGAACGGTCGCGAAACAAGTTCCCTGAGTTGTTTAACCCGTCGCCGCAAGCAAGGCCGCTCCCATATTCGCACAAGCGGAGTCCTTGCCTGCGGCAGCGGGTTAAACAGTGAAATTAATTCGGGCTCCTTCCTTAGCCAAGCGTCAAAATCAATTCCGTCGCTCCAAACTTCAGCTTGCCAAACATGCCCAAACCTATTGCCAGCCTGTCTCTCGACCTCGACAACAAATGGTCGTATCTGAAAACTCACGGCGACCCCGGTTGGGATCAGTATCCCACATATCTGGATCTGGTCGTCCCGCGTTTTCTGCAGACACTGCATGCACGAGATCTCAGCATGACGGTCTTCGTGGTCGGCCAAGATGCTGCGCGGGAAGAGAACTTTGAGGCATTGGCATCCATTTCTGCGGCTGGTCACGAAATCGGTAATCACTCGTTCAATCACGAACCGTGGCTGCATCTGTACAGCGAACAGGAACTGGTCAAAGAACTCGCGACCACAGAAGAACACCTCGAACGTGTGACTGGCCAGTGCCCGACCGGGTTTCGCGGCCCAGGCTTTAGCTTCACACAACAACTGCTGCAGATTCTTGTCCGCCGTGAATACAAGTACGACTGTTCTACGTTTCCCACTTTCTTGGGTCCGTTGGCGCGGCTGTATTACTTCATGTCGACGAAGCTGGACGAAGACCAACGCGAAGAACGCAAAGAGCTATTCGGCCGCTTCAGCGAGGGTTTCCGCCCGCTGCGTCCGTTTCCATGGAAATTCGCTGAAGGGGAACTGACAGAAATTCCTGTCACCACAATGCCGATTTTCAAAACACCAATCCACGCCAGCTACATTCTGTACCTAGCACAATTCTCGATGCTGACGGCAAAACTTTATTGGCACATGGCTATGGCGATGTGCCGAATGACAGGCATCGCGCCATCGTTGCTGCTGCATCCGCTGGACTTTATGGGCTGCGACGACGACAGCGACCTGAACTTCTTTCCGGCCATGGGTCAACCGGCGGAACCAAAGATCGAACTGGTGGCCTGGATGATCGACCAGATGTCGAAACACTACGACGTGCGTCCGATGAAAGATCACGCATCAGCGATTCGAGGCGACATTTCCGCCGCTACGGCATCATCACGAACGCCAGATGCGAATCCTGCAGAAGTCGTCATTACAAATGTCTGAACCCCAAGTCCAACCGGAACCCCAAAGATTAGCTATGCGCTGGCTGGTACTCGCTGCGCTGCCGGTCCTGCTGCATCTGGTAGCGGTGCCCCCGAACGAACCGGTTTACAACGGCGACGCAAATCGTCACGTGATGACATCGGTGTTCTTTCGAGACCTCCTTGTCGACCAGCCGTGGGATCATGTGAAGCAGTACGCCACCGATTACTACCAGCAATATCCAGCGCTGGGATTGATGATCTGGCCGCCGCTGTTTCACGGTGTCAGTGGACTGATGATGACGATCTTCGGCACGTCGGCCATGGTGCCTCGTGTTCTCGTCTTTCTCTGCTTTTTGTGTTCGACGTGGTGCCTGTATCGACTGTGCCGTCGACGAATGTCGGCTGCACAGTCTGAGATCATCGTCGTGATCTATTCACTGATGCCCATGATCTTCGAATACAGCCGTTACATCATGCTAGAAATGCCGACGCTGGCATTGTGCCTGCTGTCGATCGAACGTTTCGACCTCTGGCTGCAGCAAAATCGAACCAGAAACCTGTACATCGCAGCTGTTGCTGCGGCACTCGCTGCGCTGACTCGATTCGATGCCGCCGTTTTGCTGCCGATTCTGCTGCTGATGCCATTGCTAGAAATGCGGTGGAAGCAACTGCTGACCTGGCATGTGCCGATTGCGGCCATCATCGCCCTGTGCATTATCGGGCCGACGTATGTTGTGATTTGGAATGAGCTCGGTGACTTGCATCTTCGCCAAGCCGCCGAAAGTGTGTCTGGCGTCAATGCCGATCTGCCGGGCACCGGAAGAATGGGCTTCTATCCGGTCTGTCTACCGTTTCAGGTCGGCTGGGTCGCCACCGCACTGTTTGTAATCGGACTTGTGGCCGCATTTGCCAAGGAACACCGCAGCACAGCCACAGTCTTCGCAGCGATGTTAATCGGCACGTACATCACGTTTACTCCACTGGCAGAAGTGCGTGCTCGACATGCGATCTACTGGCTGCCCGCCGTCGCCTATTTTGCATCGGTGGGCGCATTCGTCGCCGCCAACAGCATTCGAACGTTTTCAGGATGTAGCCTCGACCGCGCACGACTGATTGCCGTATCGATTGCCATTCTGGGGACAGGACTCACGACCCATGATCTGCATCCACATCGAGTGACAGGCTATGCCAAGGCCGCCGAAGTTGTACTTGCCAACACTCAGCCGAATGATTCCATTTTGGTTGACGCTTGGTGGGACGGAAACCTGACCTATCACCTTCGGCACCTCGACAACAGTCGATCACGGCACATCATCCGTGCTAACAAAGTGCTGTACCACTTTCTGAACGTACCCAGCGTCGACTTCCAACAGTATGTCGAAACGGATGTGGAAATCCTGCAGGCCATCGCTGACACCAAAGCCAACTGCATCGCTTTCGAAGATCCGCAGCCCTTCGGGGACATCGAAATTTCGCAGCGCATGCACGCCTTGGTGAAGTCTATGCCGCAGCAGTTTCCACTGCTAGAAACTGTTCCCGTCGAGGTCGTATTTCCCGGCACTCAGTCTTTCGAGCTGAAGATATTCACCGTGAACACCGATCAACTGCACACGTATCTAAATCAGAGTGATCAAGGCCTGTAAGGGCAGAAAGCTAAATCATGTCTAACAATCCTGTCCGCCTGATGTGTGTCTTTGGTACTCGACCGGAAGCCATCAAAGTGGCCCCTCTGATTCTTGCCGCACAGCGTCGACGCGACATCGAAATCATCGCGTGTTCGACCGGCCAGCACAAAGAAATGCTAGACCAAGTCACCGAACACTTCGGTATTCGCCCGGATATCGAACTGCAATTGATGCAACCCGGCCAAACACTGACAGCATTGACATCGCGTTGCCTGACTGCGCTGGGCGATGCCGTCACCAAGTACCAGCCAAACTGCATTTTGGGTCAAGGAGACACAACATCGGCGATGTGTGCGGGCATGATCGCGTTCTATAACCGCCTGCCGTTCATCCACGTCGAAGCAGGCCTGCGGACGGCCGATATCAACTCACCATTTCCCGAAGAACTCAATCGCCGCGTGTGCTCACTGGTCACAGCACTGCACTGTGCCCCGACGCAAACGGCCGCAGACAATCTGTTACGTGAAGGCTATGCAGCGGAAGACGTCATCGTGACCGGGAACACGGTCATTGATGCGCTGCAGTGGACGGTTGAAAAGGAACGCGCCGACGGGCACCGCTGGATCGAAAAGCATCCAGACCTGGCTCACGGACGCATGGTTTTGATTACGGCTCACCGCCGCGAAAATCATGGCGATGGCATCCGTGACCTGTGCCGCGCCATTCGGCAATTGGCTTCCCAATTCCCGACGGTCAAATTCGTGTACCCCGTCCACCTGAACCCAAACATCCAGCAACCTGTTCGAGAAATCTTGGATGGTCTGCCCAACGTGCATTTGATTGCACCGGCTGAGTATCCGGAATTTGTCTGGCTGATGGATCGAGCGACGTTAATCCTGAGTGATTCCGGGGGCGTTCAGGAAGAAGCGCCTTCGCTACGAAAACCCGATTTGGTAACTCGGGATTCGACCGAGCGTCCGGAAGCTCTGGCAGCTGGCGCCACGCGATTGGTTGGCACGGATACTCAGAGGGTGGTTGATGAAGTCGCGAAGCTGCTGGTCGACAAGGAAGCGTATGTCGCCATGCAGGTCGACCAGAATCCGTATGGAAACGGCACAGCCGCCGACACCATTCTGCAACTGATCGCCGATCGCTTCGTCGAACACGCAGTTCTGACAGCTCAGCCCTGAAAACATGTTGCAGCTTCGCCACGCATCCGCCCAACTAGGCACGTCGCGCCTCGACACCGAGAAATCTTGTTTTCTAGGCAACGACGCCGAGAAACCAACTGCTTTCGCTTAGGCAGACCGAAACAATCCAGACAATCAGCCGCCCTGCACGGCTTTAGTACAGCACCCAAGAACGTCTCCATATGAGCACTCGAAAGCGACTGAACAACTTCAACGACCCGATCGGATTGCTCCGGCGCATGCTGAGTTCCGGGAATCGTGCGGCCTATGCCGCGCTGTTCCGTCAAGGTTTGGGAATCGCCGCAAAACCGGTCGACGCAGTGCTGTCGATCTTCGAACGCCAACGGCTGCAGCGACATGCGGAATCCTCTGAGCCACTGGTGTTTATCGTGGGCGCACCGCGCAGCGGAACAACGCTGATCTACCAAGCGCTGGCCGCCTACTTGGACGTCACCTATCCGAGTAACCTGACGGCCATGTTTCCGAAGTCGCCGTTGACTGCATCCCGATTGCAGCGGCTCATCCCAACACCCTATCGACCGGACTTCAAGAATTTTTACGGGCAGACAACACGCATGCGTGGCCCCAACGACGCGTTCCATCTTTGGAATCGCTGGCTCGGCGATGATCGCTATCTTCCGGGACAGGAGATGACGCCGGAACTGACATCCAGTATGCGTGAGTTCTTCAACAATTGGACGTCGACCTACGACAAACCGTTTCTCAACAAAAACAACCGCAATACTTTCGCCATTGAACGCCTCGCCCAAGAACTTCCGAACGCACGGTTCGTTGTCGTCCGACGCAACCCAATGTTTGTCGCACAATCACTAATCATCGCTCGACAAAACGTGCAGGGCAATAAAGCCACCGGCTGGGGCTTGCAAAGTTACTCCACAACAGACAAGTCGCATCCTCTGGCCTACGTCGACGACGTCTGCCGACAGATTGTGTCGATCGATACGGAAATGAATCGGCAATTGGCGACCGTTCACCCGGAACGCGTGGTCGAAATGACGTACGAAGGATTCTGCGAAGACCCCGCCTATCGCATTCGCCGGATTGCCTCGAAAATCGCCGGACTAGAACTGACCCCACACCTGAATCTGGACCAACTGCCAGCGTTTGAAATCTCCAGCACACTGACGATTTCCAAGGCCGAGCAGTCGCGTATTCGAGCTTTTTTCCAAGCAGAACAACCACGAGACGCCTCCCAATAGAGTATCCTGAAGGTCTGAGTTTCAGTGATCTGGGTGTCGAAAAGAATATCTCACCCCAGATTTCACAGATAAACACAGATCGGTGGGCTCACGTGTGATGACCAGTTTGTGTGTTGTCTAGGACGACCGTTGAAAGACGTGCGTTGTACAAGCCGAGCTCTGTGGTGATATGCTTCGCATCGCATTCATCCCCACAGACTTTCGCACAACGGATTCTTCATGGAACGCATCGTCGACCTGCTAATCAAGATTCTGTTGATGTTCCTGCTGGTTGTGGCTCTGCATGGCACCGCGCTGGGACAGCCACCCTCCGCAGATCAGCCTGCCAAGCCGGCACTGCAGCCCAAGATCCTGATGATTGGCAACTCGCTGACGTGGGACACGCGACCGCCGTTGCTGGACGGCGACGTGCAATGGCATGTTGATTGTGGCAAGAGTCTGACGTTCATCCGCGATAATCCGGCCAAACCCTGCGTCGAAACGTCAACGATCTGGCCGACGGCAATGCACACCACGCAATACGACTTCGTCAGCGTGCAGCCACACTATGGAACGACGACAGAAGAAGACCTAGCTGTGATTTCTGACTGGGTGACTCAGCAGACAAAAGCCGTGTTCATCATCCACACCGGCTGGGCTCGATACATGGAATTCAATGCCGAACGATCCGATGATGATTCTGCCGGCTTGCTGACTCACAGCGACATTTACTTCAACACGCTATTGAAGAAACTGCGGACAAAATTTCCCGCACGCGAATTCCGCTGCACCAAGGCGATGAATTTGTTGTTCCAAATTTCCGACGACATTAAGTCCGGAACGGCTCCGTTTGAAAGTCTGGAAGACGTCTATCGCGACAAGATCCACCTAAAAACAGACACCGGTCGGTACCTGATGCATAACGCAGTGCGGCGCACTTTGGGGCAGCCAATTTCAACGAATGGATTCCCCGAAATCCCCGCTGAGACTCGCGCCTACTTGGACAAACTACTGCAACCAGCCACTGCAGCCAACTCGGGCTCTGCCGAAGAACAGCCTGTCGTCGTTTTTATCTTGGCAGGTCAATCGAACATGCAGGGCCAAGGCGTTGTGGAGATGGATCATGTGGACCATTACAACGGTGGCAAGGGCAATCTTGTTTGGTCGATGCAACATTCCGCCAGCAAAGATCGCATGCAACATCTCAGAAAATCCAACGGAGACTGGGTTGTCCGCGATGATGTCAAAATCTCTTTCAAAGCCGACGACAACGTACGCGAAGGTGGTCTGTCCATCGGATACACGGGCTACGGTCGCAGCACTCATATCGGACCAGAACTGCAGTTCGGGCACGTGGTTGGCGACCATTTTGACCAGCCGGTTTTGCTGATCAAAACCGCGTGGGGCGGAAAAAGTCTGCACGTTGACTTCCGCCCTCCGAGTTCCGATGGTGAGACTGGTCCGTACTACAAACAGATGATTTCCGAAATCCACACAGCCCTGTCAAAACTCAACGACGCCCGATTCGAACTCGCCGGTTTCGTGTGGATGCAGGGCTGGAACGATATGATTTCCACCACAGCGACAACGGAATACGCCGACAATCTTGTTCACTTGGCAAATGACGTTCGCACAGAATTCGATCGTCCCGAGCTGCCTTTCGTTGTCGGTGAACTCGGCAACGACGGTGCCGTACAGCCAGGATCAAGCATGGACAGATTTCGAACGGCTCAGCGAAACGGTACATCCCGAATCAAGCACGCGCGCTTCGTCGAAACGCATCCGTTTGCAGGGCCCCAAGAAATGTCACCCAACACGGGACACGGACATCATTGGTACGGAAATGCCGAAAGCTATTTTCTGGTGGGAGATGCCCTCGGAACAGCGGCTGTCGATTTATGCCGGAAGAGCGCACCTGCTAACGATTAGCAAATTCACGCATTCACGTTAATTCGAAGTCGATTGACAACGAAACATTGCCGCCGCTCAATACTTCATGTTCGTCGTTCGCATCCACAACGCACTTCGGTTTGAAATCCATGTCACGTCTCCTGTGCATCCCATTTGCAGTGTCTTTCCTGTGGCCGAAAACCAATGCTCAGGAATGAACACGTTTCCGACGCCCCAATGGAACGGGCATCAGTGAAGCCACTACGATTCCCACCGAATGGACGGATGCCGACCACAACTGGACCATTGACCTGCTAGCTGAGGGGCATTCGTCACCTGTCGTCTGGGGCAACAAACTGTTTGTCACGTCCAGTCGGAATCAACCCCGCATCAGGCACACCGAACTGGCACATCGATATCTTCGGAACAGCGTCTCAGCGAGCATGTGGAAACAACGCATGGGAGGCAACTACTTCGGCTCGCCTGTCTGCGTGAATGGAAAGCTCTATTGCATTGACCTCGATGGCAACGTCCTTGTCATGGCCGCAGCCGACAAATACGAGTTACTCAGCAAAGTTGCACTGGCGCAGGGCAGCAAAGCAACTCCTGCCATCAGCAACGGCGTGACGTATCTGCGAACGGAATCCAAGCGATTTTCGCTGGGCGGCTAAAAAGTCCTTCTGCCCGGAACCACGGCGGGCAAATCCGGTCGGGCGTGCCTGACCCATCCAGCGGGAATAGTGCGAAAGTCGAGCGTTTCGTGGGATGCGAATACGTTTTCACCACAGAAAGAAAGGTGAAATATCGTGAGGATCGCATCAGACGGATTGCAGAATTTCCGGATCGGCCTAGACTCCGGGCTGTAACTTTAGGATAACCACACAAGATGGGCCAACCATGAAACGCAAACTACTGATCCCCATTCTACTCGCTTTCACCGCCATAACGCCGGCGCTGGCAGACTGCAACGGACGCCCCTGTGGAGTCGGGCCGCTGCAAGCGTTCACACCGCAAGGACACCGCGGCGCAGACTTTCGCCCAGCGTGTCAACAACACGACAGCTGTTATAGCCGAGGCTTGTTTTCTCGAAAGCAATGCGACAACAACTACCTGCAAGGCATGCTGTGTGCGTGTCAAAATTCCAAGAATCCGGCAGCCTGTGCCCGTCGAGCCAAATGGATGCACATGAACGTGCGATTGTTCGGCGGACTGTTTTATAACAAGTAACGTTTTCCGCAATTGGCACGGCTGGATCTCACCAGAAGCACCAAAAACTTATTTCGCAGTCGGCAAAGGGGTATGGGCGGCCTGCATGATGGCTTCCAGACTCGCCACTTTCTCCGGCATCGACGCAGCAAGATTCGTTTTCTCAAACGGGTCGTTGTTCAGGTCGAAGACTTCCATCTTCTTTCCGGCTTCACGATACGCCTTCCAGTGTCCCTGTCGGACAGCCTGAGAAAACAATTTCTGCTGGCTGCCCTTGCAGAATTCAAAGTACAGGTATTCATGAGCTTTCTGCTTGTCGGTTTCTCCGCGTAACGTGGGCAGAAAAGAAATCCCATCGCAGTTTTCCGGCACTGGCTGGCCAAGTATTTCCGCAACGGTGGGCAGAAGATCCTGAAACCCGCTGATGTGCGGCGTTGTCTGTCCGGGCGAAATCACACCGGGCCAGCGCGCCAGCAGTGGCGTGCGAATACCACCTTCGTGCATGTCACGTTTGTGGCCTCGCAAGCCGCCGGTTGAGTTCCAGAAATTCGGGTCATGGCCACCTTCCTTGTGGGCTCCATTATCGCTGCTGAACATCACCAGCGTGTTTTCGTCGAGGCCGAGTTCCTGAATCAACGCCAACACAGAACCGACTTCGTTGTCCAGATTTTCCAGCATCGCGGCGAAACCAGCAATCGGGTTTTTCACATCGGGACAAGGTTCGCCGGGCCCCGCTTTGTACTTGCCGATTTTCTGATCGAATTGCGGAAACACTTTTCGCCATTTTTCGTGCAACTCCTGCGGAGCGTGCATGGCCGCATGTGGCACGGCGGTGGGGATATAGCAGAAGAACGGCGTCTTGGTTTCTGCCTGCGTACGAATGAACGTGCGCGCTCGATCCATCACGTTGTCGTGAATGTATGTCCCGGATTCCAGCTTGATTTCGTTTCCGTTGTAAACCGCGCTGGTGGGATAGTACGTGTGCGCAATGAGCTGACTTTTCCAGCCGAAGAATTCATCAAAGCCATGGGTTAAGGGGTTCGATTTTCCGGCCACATTGGTTTGTCCCAGTCCCCACTTACCGTACATTCCTGTCGCATAGCCAGCAGCTTTGAAAACTTCGGGCAGCACCACCAAAGCTGGATCTAGGGCAGCATTGGCCTCTCCAGACACGTTGCCACGCAGATAAACATGACCCGAATGTTGCCCAGTCATCAACACAGCTCGCGAAGGGCTGCACACTGTGTTGCCCGAATAATGATCGGTGAACCGCAAACCTTCGCTGGCCAATCGATCGATATGAGGCGTCTGTAATTTCTTTTGGCCGTAGCACGACAGGTCGCCATAGCCAAGGTCGTCCGCCAAGATCAGAACAACATTCGGACGAGCGGGCGGCTCGGCACGTGATTGCGCTGCAAGGCTGAGTGGCAGTAACAAAGCCAACACGCACCAGACATTGGTGAGCAATGAGGCGGGAAGAACGGACGGAAAGTGCATTGTGCTGAACCTAACCAATAGCAGGGGATCATGCGTTCTGGTGAAATTGACTTGCTGATGCTGGCAGTCGCAGCGGAGAATGTCAATTCAGACCAATCGATGTCAGTATGCGATACCCGCCTGAATCACGATCGCGTTTCCGAACGATTGTTCGGTTTGTGTGGCTTCGTATTCCAACGTACGGCCAAACGCGAAGCCTGATTCCGCAAACATCCGACCGCCGCCATTGAAGTTGCGTTCAATTCCTAACAGCAAGCGAATGTCTTGCAGCGACAGTTGATCATGGCTACCGTCGGCGCGTGTCACCGCCCAGGTGTTGCCGCCAAAACCGCCGGACAGATAGGCCCAAGTTTCACTTTGACAGCCATCTTTCGCCAGTCGCCACGAAAACCGTGATTCAGGAAATCGGATATCGTAAATCGTCTGTTTGTTGGGCGTCCATTTCAGGCCCACCGCAGGCAGAATTGGCAGGTCCGCTCGATCTAAATGCACGGCCCCAAAAGACACCGCTAATCGATCGGGCTTCGCTTGCCACGTCAGCAGTGCCATGCCGAAAATCCTGAGTGCATCATCGCTGGTTGTGAAATCACTGCGCACGGAAGGTGCCACAATCGCCAACGCCGACCAACGACTATTGATCTTGTGCGGAAAAACGAAACTGACACCCGCCTGATGCAACTCAGATGGAGCGTCTACTCCGGGGGCAGCATCGATGTAGTCGGTCCGAAAGCTGGGCGAAACACCCATGATGCGTTCGAAGCTACCCAATGGAACGGCGGTCTTCAAAGACAATTCGACGAAATTGGAATTCAAGTCACCGTCACTCAGTCCACTCAACCAACCGGTCGAAACGGATGCCGTTTGCAGAAAGCCCTTTTTGAAGCTACTCAGAGGCTCTTCGTCACGATACTGCTGCGCGAGTCTTTCCTGAGCACCGATATCAGTCTGCGACACGGTCTGAATGAGATCACTGGCTGTTGGCGGCGCAGCTTCATCTGCGATTGCAGGAATCACAATCAGAGCCAGAACGAGTGGCAGCAAGCTACGTTTCAGCCGCATTGATAAAATTCGCAGAGAAGAAGAAGTGGGCGTACCAAACTGGGTCAACGATGACACATCGCACCAATTCACAGGATGCAGCGATTATAGGCCTAGTTTCGATTTTCAACCTAATCCTGCATCAACATCGCCCACGATGTCTTCGCATCAACTGCCGATAACGACGTTCTGCGGCGTGCCGTTCGGCAGCTTCTGCCGAAAGTGAGCGTCGACCGGGGTTTTGGCCGCCTCGCCGATCAGCACCCCATTCGATGAAACCGATCTCAACAATGAAAACAATGAAAACAATGAAAACAATGAAAACAATGAAAATCGCTCACTCGCTTTCCTTGTGCGATCTGCGTCGGTAAAAACGCTTGTTCACAGCCTGCCCAATTTCCACGCCCCACGCACTTCAGGAATCCAATGTTCTTTCGTATCCACTCGCCCACCGTCGGCCTGCTATTCCTATGCGTCATCAGCCTCACATCACCGAGCATCGTCTTGGCTGCGGAAGTGAAAGCCAATGAAGTCATTCAGCTGTGGCCGGACACGCCGCCGGGCCCTGTTCGAGACGTCGGTGAAGAAGCTGACATCAACAAGCCAGAAGATCGACTGATCGCAGGGCGGCCAATCATCAAACTAGCGAACGTCGCTGCTCCGGAAGCTCACGTGTATTTACCGCCCGCCGATCAACGTAGTGGAGCCGCCGTTGTGGTGTGCCCCGGCGGCGGATTTCACATCTTGGCCTGGGACTTGGAAGGCACGGAGGTTGCCGAATGGTTGAATTCCATCGGCGTCACGGCCATCGTGCTGAAGTATCGCGTGCCGACCAATTCCGTGGACCCCAAATGGCTGCAACCCGTTCAAGATGCGCAGCGGACGCTGAGTATCGTTCGCAGCCGATCCGCCGATTGGGGACTAACGTCTGACCACATCGGAATCCTCGGATTTTCTGCCGGTGGTCACACCGCCGGGCGAACGGCACTGACCACCGAACGGTTGTACGAAGCCATCGACGACGCCGATCAGAATTCTTGTCTGCCGGACGCTGCAATGTTGATTTATCCCGCGTACTTTGCCAACAAGGACGAGACGCAACTTGTCGAAGATCTGAAAGTCACGCAGGACTCCCCCAAGATGTTTCTGGTGCATGCGTTTGATGATCCGGTCACGGTACAAAGCAGCCTGTTGCTGACTTCCGCGTTGAAGAAAGCTGGTGTCCCTGCGGAACTCCACGTCTACGACACCGGCGGTCATGGTTACGGACTGCGCCCCGTTGCCGACAAGCCCGTCACGATGTGGCCTGCACGCGGTACAGACTGGCTGCGTCGCAACGGCTGGACGAAGTAGCCCCACATTGATAAGTGACTTCGTTTAACCGCGTGGGCATCGCCCCGCGCGACGAACGTAGCACGCGCGGCCCGATGGGCACGCGGTTATACAATGGGTGTACAAAACCGTTCGCCCGACTCAAAACCCATTCCTAACAATCTCTCCTCATCAGGTGCTCCACATGCAACTTGGATTCGTCACTGCCATTCTCCCTGAACTCAGCTTCGAAGAAGTGCTCGCAACGGCCGCCGACATCGGCTACGACTGTGTCGAAGTCATGTGCTGGCCCGTCGGCAAAGCCACACGACGATACGCGGGCGTGACTCACATCGACGTCCTAGATTTCGATGCAGCCGCCGCCAAAAAGATCCACGCCTTGACGAAACAGTACGGCGTCTCGATCAGCGGTCTGGGCTACTATCCCAACCCATTGTCGCCGGACACCGCGGAAGCCAGCACAGCCATCGAACAAATCCGCCTCGTGATCGCCGCTGCGGCTGTGCTCGGCGTCAACCAAATGAACACCTTCATCGGCCGCGACTGGACAAAGTCGGTCGACGATAATTTCCCCAAGTTCGAAGCGGTTTGGCAGCCGATCATTTCGTACGCCGAACAGCAGGGTGTGCGCGTCGGCATCGAAAACTGCCCGATGCTGTTCGGCAAGGATGAGTGGCCGGGCGGAAAAAACCTCGCCCATTGCCCGGACATCTGGCGACGAATGTTCGCAGCAATTCCCAGCGATCACTTTGGCCTGAATTACGATCCGTCACATCCAGTCTGGCTGCAGATGGACTATCTGAAACCGATGCGAGACTTCGCCGACAAGCTGTTTCATATGCACGCCAAAGATGTGCGCATCGACCAGCATCTGCTGGATGAACTGGGAATTCTGGCGCATCCGAACGACTACCATTCGCCCAAACTTCCGGGCACTGGCGATGTCAATTGGGGCAAATTCTTTTCGGTTCTGACCGACACTGGATATAACGGGCCGGTGTGTGTTGAAGTCGAAGACCGAGCGTACGAAGATTCTCTGCAACGACGCAAACTGGCGTTAATCCAAAGCCATACGTATCTACGAAATTTCATCCCCAAACAACTTCCCAATTCTGTTTAACCCGTCGCCGCAGGCAAGGCCGCTCGCACAGTTTCATGAGCGGAATCCTTGCCTGCGGCAGCGGGTTAAACGGGGAAACTAATTCGGGACGGTTCCTTAGCCGTCCCCAGACCAACAAAACAGAACTCATGGAATATACCTACACCGACATTTCCAAAATGATCGACCATTCGCTGCTGCAGCCGGTCATGGATCAAAACACGCTGGAAACCGGCATTCAATTGGCTCTGACTTATGATGTCGGCAGCGTGTGTATCATGCCGTATTACTTAAAACGCTGTGCCGAGTTATTGTCGGGCAGCACGGTCAAGGCATCGACCACGATTGGATTCCCGCACGGTGGCCATACCACCGCGATCAAGAAAGCAGAAGCCGAACAGGCGATTGCTGATGGTTGCGAAGAGCTCGACATGGTCGTCAATATTTCCAAAGTGCTCAGCGGAGACTGGGACTACGTGACCGCCGACATCAAGGCCGTGATTGATGTGGCTCATGCGTCCGGCCAAAAGGTGAAGGTGATCTTCGAAAACTGTTACCTGAACGACGATCAGAAGATCCGCCTGTGTGAAATCTGCAGCGAACTCAAAGCCGATTGGGTTAAGACATCCACGGGCTACGGCACCAACGGGGCCACTATTGAAGATCTGACACTCATGCGAAAACACGCGGTCCCGAACGTGCAGGTCAAGGCCGCCGGTGGCGTGCGAGACTTTGCGAAACTGCTGGAAGTCCGAGCACTTGGAGTCACCCGCGTTGGCGCCAGTGCCACCAAAGTCATGCTCGACGAATGCCGCCGACAACTCGGACTGGATCCGCTCGAAGCATCAGATGCGGGCAACACATCGGGTTATTGATCAACGTGATTCGGCCCGTCAACCAAAATTCGCATCAGCCATTAACTCAACGGAACAACTTGTGGATCAATCGATCGAAGACATCTGGAACAGTCGTGAACTGATCGAACAGATTCAGCAGCGTCGGCTAGCAGAAATGCTAGACGCCATCATTCCTCGCAATCGGTTTTATACGTCAAAATTCGCAGCCGCAGACATCAACGTCGCCGACATCCGCACGCTGGAAGACCTTCGCCAGCTGCCAGTCACGACAAAACAGGAACTCGTTGAGTCGCAAGCTCAGCAGCCGCCGTACGGTGCGAATTTATCGTATCCATCGACGTCGTACACACGCTTGCATCAGACGTCCGGCACCACGGGTCGGCCGATGCGGTGGATGGATACCGCCGACAGTTGGAACTGGTTCATGGAATGCTGGCGGCAGATCTATCTGCTGGCCGGACTCGAACAACACGACCGACTGTTCTTCCCGTTTTCGTTCGGCCCGTTCATCGGCTTTTGGGCCGCCTTCGAAGGCGCTTCGCGGCTCGGAAATTTCGTCATTGCCGGCGGCGGCATGTCGACCTCGATTCGACTGCAGGCGATGATCGAAAACGAAGCCACAGTTGTCTGCTGCACTCCCACGTACGCGCTGCGGATGGCGGAAGTCGCGGCAGAAGAAGGCATCGACCTGAAAGAATCCAGCGTCCGCATGCTGATCGTCGCCGGAGAACCGGGCGGTGCGATTCCTGCGACGCGAGCTCGTATGGAATCCGCGTGGGACGCCCACGTCATCGATCATTGGGGCATGACGGAAATCGCATCGCTAGGCATCGAAAGTGCGGATCGCCCCGGCGGTATGTACCTGTTGGAATCCGAAGTCATCGCAGAAATTGTGGACCCAGAAACACTGGAACCCGTCGCTGCCGGAGAAGTCGGCGAACTGCTGGTCACGAATCTCGGACGCCTTGGCAGTCCACTGATCCGCTACCGCACACGAGACCTCGTCCAAGCCAGCATTGACGAAGACCCGACCGGCCGCCAACTGCTGTGGCTGCCGGGCGGAATTTTGGGGCGGTCAGATGACATGGTCACGGTTCGCGGCAACAACGTGTTTCCTTCGAGCGTCGAAGCGGTGCTGCGCGAAATCGATGCCGTGGCCGAATTCCGCATTGATGTCAAAACCGTTCGGTCGATGCACGAATTGTGCATTACCGTCGAACCCACAACGGACGCGGATACCGGCGGGTTGCAAAACACGGTCACCGAAGCCCTGCGTAAACGGCTGGGCTTCGCGTGCGAAGTGGCTTTGGCCGCACCGGGAGAATTACCCCGATTCGAACTCAAAGGCAAACGCTTCCATCGCCAAGCAGAAGACGCTTAAAGGCTGTTTTCGACGTGGGATAGGCTTCCAGCCTGTCTGTTTTCCGCTGTTATTGACGGGCTACTAGAGTGCCCGTTCTACCAGAACTGGCGGAGTCCGATTCAGCGGTGATTAGATCGACATCCCCAAACTTTTCGCGACGAAGCACGGCAGATTTCCGCCAATTTCACCGTTCTGCAGTCAGAACCGACCACACAACTGGAAAATTGCAGAACATTTCCAAGTCACTGCGCGTTATAATTTTGCACGATCCGTTCTGCCCACAGTGACCGTTTGCCTACCTGCCGAGATACTCCAGCCATGAGATTCCTGAGTCAGATTTTGCTTGTTCTGTCCATCGCCTTCGCCGCGTCCAGCTACGTCGATGCGGCGATTGACCCGGACGTTAAGAAAGAACTGATCGAGCTAGGGAAGGAACTTCGCCCAATCAGTGGCATGATTCGCAAGAAAGAAGTCGACGAGGCTAAAGCGATTATCACCAAGGTCGAAGACCGCCTGAAAGAACTGAACATCGCCGATGACGAACGTGATCGAAGCTACTCGGCGCTGAAGCTGGCCCTAGCAAAAGCCAAAAATCTGATTCCAGTCAGCTTCGAACAGGAAGTGGCCCCGATTATTAAGGACAAATGCTTGGGGTGTCATGGAGCCGACCGAGTCAGTGGCAGATTACGAATGGATACCTATGCCAACATGGGCATGGGCGGACAAAATGGTCCTCTGTTGATTCCGGGCAATCCGCGGCAAAGCTTGATGCTGGCGCGCATTATGACAGATGACGCTCAAGCCCAAATGCCCAAAAACGGTGGCAAACTGACGGATGATCAAATCAGTATTATTGGGCGCTGGATTGCAGGTGGTGCAGCCTTCGATGGCGAAGACATGCAGGCCGTGATCGGCGATTCGATGGTGGAAAAGAAAGAGCCCAAGCCCCCTGTGAAAGTTGTCATGGCAGACGGCAGCGAAACAGTCAGCTTCAAAAACGACGTGGCCCCCATGCTGGTGAATGTCTGTATGGGTTGCCACAGCGGCAACAATCCACGCGGTGGATACAACATGACATCCTTCGAACAACTTTTGACCGATGGAGACACCGGCAGTACCATCGTCCCCGGCGACCCCGACAGCAGCTACATCGTCGATCTGGTACTGCGGCAGGAACCATTGAAAATGCCGGCCGGCAATCAAACGCAGATCAAGCGATCGCAGGCGCAAGCCTTGGAAAAATGGATCAAAGAAGGAGCCCACTTCGACGGCACAGACCCCAAAGCCGCCCTCCGATCACTCGTCCCAACCGCTGCACAAATGGAAGCGACCGAACTGGCAGCGATGTCGGACACCGAATTCGCCGAACGTCGACTGGAACAAGCCGCCACACTTTGGAAGCGAGTGGCCCCTCGAGAAGAAGCGACATCCGTCACCACAGACAACCTGTATGTGTATGGCAATGCAGCTGAAAGTCGGCTGGAGGAATTCGCAAAGTGGGGCGAAGATCAAGTCAGCAGCTTAGCATCCAAGTACGAACTGCCCGGCGGCGAAAAACCATGGCGCGGACGCCTGATCATATTCGTATCGAAGACGCGATTCGACTACGAAGAATTCAATACCGTTCTGATGAACGGACGCAGAACGCCGGCCAGCATCTCCGGACATACCCTAATTTCGCCGAACTTTGAGACCGCATACGTGGTCATGCACGATGTCGGCAGCGCTGACAGCGCTGATTCGCAAAATGCCCAACAGCTATTAAACTCACTGGTCGCTCAGGCGTTTTTGTCCCGCAGCGGTGGAGCAATGCCAGACTGGCTGCAGCAGGGCTTCGGTCTGTTGGAATCCGGAGCGGCACCGGATTCCCCATTCATCCGCGCGATTCCGCTCAGGGCAGAGCAGTCACTGACCACGATCAACAATCCAGCCAGCCTGTTCGATGATGGAACGTTCGCTCCGGACGAAGTGGGTGCGGTGGGAATGCTGTTGACGAAGTTCCTGATCACTCGCGGCGGCATGCCCAAGCTCAAGCAACTGGCCAGCACACTGCAAACCGAACGCAACGCCGGCCAAGCCGTGCAGGCGACGTACGGTCAAACCGCAGCCCAGTTGGCTCAAGCATTTATCCAAAGCGGCGGCCGGTAGCTTGGGGTGCTGCCAGCGCGCATGTCGTGTCCCTTCGCCACTGGGTTGGCCCTCGTGGAAACAGGTTTTTGCACAACACTTGTCTGTCCTCGCTGGGCTGTCTAGGTCGTGCAAAAACCTGAAAACCACCGGGTGAACAAGCTGTCGAAATCGACAGCTTGGTGAACTCGGAGGCGTCGATGAACAGAGCAACCATTCTATTTCGACGGCTTCACTTCCTCAGCCACCTGCGGTCCGGCTTTTCGCTGTGTCATCTGGCCATAGCCAAACGTCCGCACGTTGTCGGAAACAGGCTTGCGATGCTTTTTCGGAGCTTCGTCGACGTTCTCCGCCACGTCATGCCAAAGCGCACTGAGTTCCGCTGCGAGCTCCGGCTTGTCAGCCGCCAGATCATTCATTTCCGTGCGATCCTCAGCAATGTTGTACAGTTCCCATTGCCCCCCGCGAGCGGAAACGGCCTTCCAATCACCACGCCGGATCGCCCGGTTGTCTGCGTATTGAAAATACAACCAGTCGTGTGCTTGGTCGCCTTGGCGTTGTTGACCTTTCAAGATCGGAAGCAACGACTTGCCTTGGATCGGCGGCGTCGGCTGGCCATTGAATTCTGATGGATACGTGGCTCCTGCGGCGTCCATGCAGGTTGCCAGCAAGTCAATTAAATGTCCCGGCTGGTCGCTGATTGACCCTTTCTGCGCCGTCAGGCCGATTGGCCAATGAGCAATCAAGGGCGACGAAATCCCGCCTTCGTGCTGGTTTTGTTTATACCACCGAAACGGCGTATTGCCAACATGAGCCCAACCCACGTCGTAGCACCAATAGGATTTCGGATCCCACGGCTTCAGCTCTTTCCCACGAGTCCGTTCAAATGGACACGCCCCATTGTCTGAACACAACAGGATTAAAGTATTGTCGAAGGCATTGGTCTTTTTCAGATGTTCGACCAAACGACCAACATTCTGATCAACACAGTCCACCATGGCCGCGAACACCTCCATGCGATCTTCTTCCCATTGACGTTCTTCTGCGGTCAACTGCTCCCAGGCGGGAATGTAGTCGGGGCGATCGCTGAGCTGATGTTTTGCATCGATCAGTCCCATGTCCACTTGCTTCTGGTATCGCCGCTGACGAATCTGATCCCAGCCGGTTGAGTAGCGGCCCTTGTACTTCAGCACGTCTGCTTTCTTCGCCTGCAAGGGATAATGCGGAGCGTTGAAGGCGACGTATTGAAAGAACGGTTGGCCGGTTTTCAGTGCTTCGTCGATGAACTGAATCGCGTAATCGACGTTGGCGTCTGTCGTGTAAAAGTCTGCATCAAAGTCCGACCATTTTTCACCGTTCAAGCGAAACGTATCATCGCCGGTGAAGAAATTCGTCGCTCCAGAAAGATGGCCCCAGTACCGTTGAAAGCCGCGATCCGTGGGTTCCTGCTGCAGATGCCATTTCCCCGTCATGGCGGTGAAATACCCGTTGTGCTGCATGACTTCCGCAGCCGTTAGAGCTTTATCCATCGCATCGTTGCCCGCCTGAAAGGTGTACTTGCCGGTCAGTAGGCAGATCCGTGACGAATGGCACTTGGCAGTATTGTAGAACTGATTCAGACGCACACCGTTGCCAGCGAGCGAGTCAACGTTGGGCGTTTCGATTTCGCTGCCGTAGCAACCGAAGTCGGAAAACCCGAGATCATCGACCATCATCAGCAGAATATTGGGCCTGTCCGCTGCCTGAACAGCAAAATCAGGCATCAGCAGCAGTACGAAAAATGGCAACGTGGTCAACCGGAACATGTTGAAATCCTCAGCGTTCGAGTTCATGTGAACCATCGATCTTACCGCGGACAACAGATTTGAGAAGTGAGGGGACCGGATTGCAACTTTCACTCGGGTGCGATCATGAGTTTTGGCAGATCGTTGTTGTGTGGCCGGGGCTGGACTGAGCTTGCGAGTGAAGCCCCGGGGTTTCACTCGTACCTCGCTCCAACCCCGGCCACCCTCCTGCCTTCACAACCATCGATGAACGCACCCAACTTTCACTCAGTTGGATCGCCCGGTTTCAACGGCTGCCCCGGAACGGGAAAGTTGTCTTCGGGTAGGCCCATCATACGTTGCAATTGTTCGTTGACGATGCGCGTACGGTCGGTTTTGCGTTGGTCGATCTGCGATCGAGCCTGCTGGACTCGACCTTCGAGTTCCTTGACGATGTCTTCGCGAGCCTGTTGCTCCGCATCGAATTTCTGTTCCAGCAGCTTGTGCAGCGTGGGTTCTAGATCAGCTCGCACACGTCGGTCGTTGGCGGATAGAAGTTTCGCGACAAGGTCAGCGATGGAACGGTCGATGCTGGTGGGTGGGTTGGCGGCGATTGCCGGAGCGGCCCGGAATGGGCGTCCACCAAACGGGCTCCGCGAATCGCTCGAATCCCAACTAATATCGGCGTCTCGGTCGAACGGATCAGCGAAAGACGGCTGTTGTCCAAGGACCCGCTCGAACGGTGTCTGGGACGGACCACGGCGATCTTGCGGAAGCGGATTGCGCCTTCCCCCGTCGCTGTCCCGTGGATTCCACTCCGCATCAACGGGCGATGGGAATTCGCTTGCCGAACTGAACGGAAAAACCGCGTCCGAACGCAGATTCTGGTCGACGTTGATCAGGCCGAGATCAAACGGTTCCTCGGACAGATCACCTTCTTCCACCTTCGCAACAGAGCCCAACGTACGAAAAGAATCTCCAGATTCTTTTCCCGTTTCAACATCGACGGTTACGTCTTGTATCACAAGCCTCACATCGTAGTTTGCACGTGGAAGCAGTGCCTCAAACTTTCCGGTCGCGTCCACGACAACGGATCCAAACGGTAACCCGACTTCCCGTTGGCCTCCAGCTCGTCCCCAGATGATGGCTTCGCGCAGAGCTTCGTCGAGGTCAGGCATCTGTTTGTCGTTGAATCCTGTGTGACTGTTTACGTCTTCAAACGTCAGTCGCATGTCGGACTCATCGACCTTGACCTGCCCGTCGTTGCGGCGAATGTGAATTCTGTGACGTTGCAATTCTTCGGTGAGTTCAATTTGACCGGTCACGCGAACGGCTGCGAAGTCATGAGATGGTAGATCGCCTTCCGTTATGAGTTCCTTTTCTTCCAGTGTCTCCCACCAGACGAACGGACTACTATTAAGCGAGCTCGGAAGTGAGTCAGATTCAACATCCGGAAAGACGGTGAATTGTACTCGACCAGTCGGCAGTTGCGTGAATTCAAACTCACCGTTCTGAATGGGCACGCGGCGGATGAGTCGGACCATCGGCGGAGCCTGAGCCACATCTTTGTGACTCGTCAAAATGGGATGAAACGGAACGGACTCCCACCATGCCTGCACGAATCCAGATTCGACAGGTTCTCCGTTCAAGGTCACTCGTCCGGCAGAGCGACACCATGGCTCTATTCTTACTTTGCCATCGCGTTCGTCTTGTACCGCTTTAAGTGCATAGCCACTGTTGCTACTCACGAATACTGGACGACTAACGGGAACAACGAGCGGTAACCGACTTGGCTCCATCTCAGCGGATGAATTGAGCACCACAGCTTTGGGAACGGGAGTCCCCTTGAGTTCACCAACGCCATTGATGGCGATCGTCATTGGCCGACTCGGATACGGCCAGTAGTGTCCGTCAGTCACCAGCTCGCCCTGCGAATCCAAACACTGAGTCGTCGGAATGGGCAGACCGGCAGTCACTGGCCCGATCCGGGTATCAATCCGTAAGGAGTCGTCTGTACTTCTAATTTCGTCGCCCGTCGGCACGCCACTATCGATAAAACCGTCTTGGGCAAAGCACGGCGTCGCCGCGAACATAAGTAGCAGTGAGATTCGCAACATCAGAATCCTTAATCTTGAGAGGTAAAGCGCCTCGCACGACTCTCTGAGCCGTTGGCGATCCGTGAAATGGTATCGTGAAACAAGTTCCTTAGTCGCAGGGGACATCGATTGTATTAGTCCGCTTGATAGCGGAACGGCGCAAGCCGTCCGGTGAGGTGAAACCGGGCGGCTTGCGCCGCTCCGCTATTTTTGAAATAATTCAGTAATTAAATCCGCGTCCCGAGCGACCGCAGGTGGAATTCGTGGCGTACGCAACACCCGCTGGCTGATGATTTCGATCGCCTCCACGGCCATGAGCACAAATATTTTCTAACCCTACATTTTCTAACCTTCGCTCCTCCGGATATGCGACCGGGCCAAGATGTTGAACGGGATGACATAAGATTAGAAAATGGGGGTTAGAAAAGTTGCGATTACTCTCAGGAAATCTTCCGCCGCGTCGTCAATTTTTGTTCCAAATATAGTGCAGCTTGTGTGTCGGCGAAGCCAACGTAGCGTCATCGCTCCGCGTGACGAGCTGCGCAGCGGGCCGATTCAAACAATCGCCTCACTCGGATCGAACAACCGGTGTACAAAAAATGCCTTCTGACCGCCACAAATCCGAACGATGATGCTTGGTCAATCGGTGCGCCACCGTGCGCCGCTCATCACGCGGAGCGATGATGGCTACGTTAAATGACGGAATGGAATTTACGCAAACCACAATGACCTCAACATCAGCTTTTTCGCGGGCCACCATTACGCTATCGCTTGCCGTTGCTCCGCAACTTACTGAACAATCGCAACTCACCGGTTCTCCAGTGCTTCAAGGTCGTGGTCGATTGATTTTAGTTCGTTATTGAACGTGTTGGCTTCGGGGTCTGCCAGCAGCGTGGAGATTTCTTCGGGAGTGATCTGACGGATCGGCGGCGGGGATGGTTCCGTGGCTTCTGCTGTCGTGGTGGTGCCGGTTTCAGGAAGCGTTGGACGATCTATGATTGCTGTCGCTGGGGTACTGGTCGATGGCGAATGGCTTTGGGTCACAGAACTCGGCGGCTTTGGACTGCCATCGAACAAGGGCAACGCCTGCCATACGACGGCAATGGCAACCAAACTCACCGCACCGAAGACCGCCATTCGCAAACGTCGACCTTTTGCGTTCAATGCCGCGCCATCGACCGGATGGCGGCGGCGTTTTAAGGGACGTTCTCCGGCCTTCGTCATCAGTCTCGCAATCGTGTGCTCCACTTCCGCAGCGGAC
This sequence comes from Fuerstiella sp., assembly GCA_041688835.1. Classification (GTDB taxonomy): domain Bacteria; phylum Planctomycetota; class Planctomycetia; order Planctomycetales; family Planctomycetaceae; genus Fuerstiella. The sequence goes on along the minus strand of JBDNHJ010000368.1, from coordinate 1,894 downwards.
GCAATGCGACGACTGGGGTCAAACGCGTGCAGCGAATTCACCAGATCCTGCAGCCATGCCGGCACGTTTTCCATCACGTCCGACAACTGCGGCGGCGGATGACTGCCCACCTGACGCACCGTTTCCGCTCCGGATAAATTCTGCACCGCCGGACGACCGGCCAGCATGGCAAACAGCAATGCGCCCAGACTGAAGATGTCGCTGCGAACGTCGACGTTTTCGCCTTGAGCCTGTTCGGGAGCCATGAATTGAGGCGTGCCGGCCAGCGTTCCTGAACGAGTCAGCGACGCATCATCAACCGCGCGAGCCAATCCGAAATCCGTGAGGACGGCGCGTTCGGTCTCGCCCGACAACAGAATGTTGGCGGGCTTGATATCGCGATGAATCAGGTTCTGATCATGAGCGGCCGCCAACCCCGCCGCGACTTGCTTGGCCACGCGCAGCGCCGCCAGCACCGACATCGGGCCGTGGCGTCGCAGGCGGTGTTCTAACGATGGGCCGGGCAAATAGGGCATCACCAGATACGGCAACTGGTTGTAATCCGAAACCTGATGCACGGCGATCACGTTGTTATGAACCACAGCCGCCGCCGCTTTGGCTTCACGAGCAAATCGAATCCGCGCCGTTTCTGATGCCGCCAGTTGGGGCGAAAGAACCTTCACGGCCACATACCGATCCAACGCCGGATCGCGAGCCTTGAAGACAACGCCCATGCCGCCGATGCCCACACAAGCGCTGACTTCGAACGGGCCGATGCGTCCCAGCATGCGCGGATCGTCCGTGGGGCCAAGCAGTGACAGCGGCCAGAATCTTGGAGACGCTTCGGTGTCGGTGTCGAATTCGTCCGGGCGTAGAGCTGTCGTGATTTGCTGCCAGTCGTCGTTCGAACCCGCGCTACTGGCGATGGTTCGCTGGCAGTTGATGCAGGTTTCCAAGTGACGTTCCACAGCCGATTCGTCCTGCGGCGAAAGATGGTCGTCCAGATAACCGTCAATCAATTCCGCGCGGCAGGTTTCGTTCATCGAGCTCATGTCACTCACGGGGCACCTCCGTCGTCCATCAATTCGGCCACGACTTTGCGAATGCGTTTCAGCACTCGACTGCGCGACGCATAGACAACTCCAATACTGACGCCCAATTCCGCCGCCACACGGTCTGCCGACCGACCCTGCACGGACGTCTGTTCGAAGGCGTTCCACACGGACGACGTGCAATTGTCTTTGACGATTGCCGCGGCCGCTCGATACAGCTGAGTCTGTGCTTCGGTGTGCCACGTGGTGGCGGCATCAACTTCGGCCGGAAGATTCTGCAGCAGTTGGTTGATGTCCGAATGCCCCGACGCCTGTTTGGGGCGTTCGCGCTCAATCAGTTTCAGCACGGTGTTGCGGGTGACCTGAGCCAGCCAGCTGCGAAATCGATACTGCACCAAATCGGGCGGTCGTTGAGCAAAGGCATCGGCGACTGACGTCAGCACTCGCTGAGTGGCATCGTCCGCGTCGGCGTCCTGCAGGCCCATTCGTCGAGCGAACCGGTAGATGGCGGGGCGATACAGGCGCGCAAAATCGTCCCACGCTTCACGTTCTTCCGCGTCGCGCAGGCGATCCAACAAAGATTGAGATGTCAGTGGCCACACAGCCATGCGAAATGCTCGTTCAGAGAGGCGTCAAAACAGTTTGTCACCAGTGACGTCCGGCGACCGACTGCATTCTGACAGTCTGGAACGGAAATTTCGAAGATTCGAGCAAAGTCGCCCGTAGCCACTCATTTTCGATTGGGGTTTCCGGAACTTGTTAGATTTGTTACGTCTTCGTCATGACTGACACCGGAACACCAGCAACCGATCCGCGAGATTTGCAGATCGCTGAGCTGTCTCAACGACTTGCTGAGCTGACCA
>JBDNHJ010000367.1:0-12726 GCA_041688835.1 Fuerstiella sp. | reverse complement strand
TTAGGAGTTCCGCGCGCCGTGAAACCGGCGATGGTGTGTGGTCTGAGGTCGTCCAGACCATCATTTCCCAAGCGATCACGTTTCTACGCCGACCCGCCGGTCACAGATCCCCGAACAGACCGGCCTAACTCAACCGCCCGCTTGCCCGGCAGGAAGCAAAATCTTAACCACCGCCACGCAAGGCTCGCACATCGAATTCACTAAACGTCCCGACGTAAAACCCGCGCTGCCAAATTGCGTTCTGCCCCATCGCGAAGGCCGTATTGTTCATCAAGGCCAGCGCGATCTCAGCGGGACTTTCCGCAATGTTGCCTCGCAGCGCCACGTGAAGATGATCGGGCATCTAAGCGCGAGCGGCTAAGTCATCTTGGTGCTTTGTTGCCGTCGCAACAAGGGTTCGATCAAGCTTGGCAAAATCGGCTTCATTTCGAATGCGAGCACGATCGGCAACAACCAGAACGACATGCAGGTTGTACCAATATCGACCGCTGTTCGATTCACTCGGCTGATCCGCTGTCAAGCAGACGTTCCAGTCTGCGAATATAAGTTTGTTGGGCCCCGACAATCGCCTGAAGTTCACGAGATTCTCCACGGCATCGTCGCCGCCTTGTGAAGATGGCACGAAATGATCGACCGTAAACTCTCCGCCGGTGTCCTCGTCTCGAACTCCGCAGTATCCGCAACAACCGTCGTACGCAATTTTACGGCAAAAGGATAAGACCAATGGCAATCGCGAACCCTGTTGATGCTGCGGAACAGCGTGTGACGCTCGGCAATGTTTCATGGCAGACGTACGTTGATCTGTGCGAGAATGCAGATTGTCCACGCGGGCGACTGACTTACGATCAGGAAGAACTGGAAATCCTGTCGCCATCCTATTTGCGCGAAAACGTTGGCCGGATCATCGGACGCATGATCGAACCGTTCGCTGCCTTCCTCCCAGAACGCATCTACACCACCAAATCACCCGCGTTGACGCAGTTGCCGCAAAATCCGCAGTTTGCGCATCCGTGTGTCTTGACGAACGTTTTGGGTCCGCTACATTTAGACTCATCGGAGATGAGCACCTTACGGTCGGGGCTCGCTAACTACGCCCGTCATAAGTGTAGTTTTCGCTTTGCTTCTTGGAAGGAAGAAGAAGAATGAAAAATGTATTTCGTTTCGCTACAGTCTTGGCACTGACATTGATGATCAGCGCACCAGAATTGGAAGCTGGCCGTCGGCACAGCGGATCAAGCGGTAGTTATGGTTCCAGTGGCGGATCAAGCGGCGGACATGTTGTCACCAGCTATGGTTCCAGCGGCGGATCATCTGGCGGTTCGAGTGGTGGTACCAGCCGCCGGGAACTCCGACGAGCAGCTCGTTCGTCATCCAGCGGTGGCAGCTATGGTTCAAGCGGTGGTTCAAGCGACGGTCGTGTGAAGACTGTCCGAGTGCGTCGTTCGCGTGGTTCCAGCGGCAGTGGCGGATCAAGCGGCGGCAGCTACGGCTACTAAGTCAGACGTACCGCAATAACCCGAAAATCCGGTAATCAATGACGGTTGTTCCAAGAATGTCGCCACTGTGTGACTTGCGGGCTGCCTTTTCGGTTGCGTTCGGGGGGCCGTTAAGAAGAATAGAAGCCGACCAGATCAGCGGGATCTGATCGGTTTTTTTCGTTTTTGAAGTCGTTGTTAACGCGACTTCGTCGGACGTGAGCAAATCTTGTATGCCGGCGTTCGCCTCCATCATGAAAAAACTGGGCTTTGCCTTGGTGAATCTCTGGCTGGTATTTCACCTCGTGGCAATCGCGACGTCTCCTGCGCCGATGCCGCCAGCTTCGCCGTTGCTAGTCGATGCTGCCATGGTTGCACTGCCCTACAATCAGGCCTTGTTTCTAAATCACGGCTATCATTATTTCGCTCCAGACCCCGGCGCCAGCACGTTGGTTTCTTATCGCATCGATCGTCCGGGCGATGTGCCCGTCAAAGGTCGGTTTCCCGATACCGCGATCTTTCCACGGCTGCGCTATCACCGGTATTTTATGCTGGCCGAAAACGTCTGGGGATTTCCAGAACAAACGCAGGATGAGTGTTTCGAAGCGTACGCTCGTCACTTCGCCGAAAAACACGATGCAGACACGATCTCACTCACGATTTTGAGTCACAATCCCTCGTCGATCGCTCGAATCCGCGCGGGTGGAAAACTGTCTGATCCGGAGACCTTCGAAGAGGAACCATTCGGTGATTACGACATTCGCCAACACGACGTCGTCAGCACGCTGAAGCCCGTCTTTCAGACGTCGGAACTTCAACCAGAATTAGTGGAAGCCATTTCTGCGGATGCTGTGGCCGATACCGTTCTTGCCCCAGCGACCAGCGTGCTGACTCCGGCGGCTGAGGGCCAGTCTTATCCGTTGCAGCCAATCCCGATCCCCCAAGAATGACCAGGGTCACGCGGACTGTTTTGCTGCCACTGAGTTTTCACAAAGACCTTCGACCTGATGAAATCCGCCGCCTTACAACTCGTTCGAGGATGGATGACCTCACTGCGAGATGCGGTGGAGGCGTGGCGGAAGTTTTGGTTTGAGCCCGAAGATACATTCACGCTGGGGATCATGCGTCTTTTGACCGGCTGGATGCTGGTTTACAACTTGTTGGTCTGGGGCTCGGACCTGCAGGCGTTTTTCGGCGTTAACGGATTGCAGCCGTTGCAAACAGTGCTGGATTTTCATGCCGGCACGCCCGTGTTTTCGTTTTGGTTCTACGTGCCTGAACCGTGGATCGAAGCGGCTCACTGGACGTGCGTCGCCATCGCATCGCTGTTTTGCCTAGGCGTGTTGACTCGCACCACTTCGGTGTTGGCGTTTCTGATCACGATTTCCTACTCACAGCGAGTTCCCGTGGCAAACTTCGGCCTCGATCAGATTCTGGGCATGTTGTGTTTGTATCTGGCGATCGGCCCGTCGGGAGCCAGTTTGTCGATCGATCGCTGGTGGAAAAATCGCCAAGCACGCCAACGCGGCATGGAACTGCCCACGCCACGCTATAGCTCGGCCCGTCTGGCGGTGCGGTTGATTCAGATTCACATGTGCGTCATCTATTTTTGGGCCGGCTTCGCCAAGTTAAAGGGCGATACGTGGTTCACTGGCGAAGCGATGTGGACGGTACTGGCCAACGAAGAATATCAAACCATCGATCTGACATGGCTGGCATGGGTGCCTTTCGTTCCGTACTTGGTGGCTCATGTGACCGTCATTTGGGAAATGTCGTTCTGCATTCTGATCTGGAATAAAAAGTTGCGACCGCTATTGCTGCTGATCGGTACCGGCATGCATGTGGGGATCGGCGCGTTTTTGGGAATGTGGACCTTCGGACTGGTGATGACCTACGCCTATTTTTCGTTCAGCGAACCAGCGGCTTGGCGACGGCGATTGGCGTGGATCACGGGTCTCAATCAGACAACAACGGCAGCGATTTTCAATTCGACTGCGGAAGAACGAACTTCGAACATGCCCGCTGCGGCAGCCCGTCAGGAAGTTGTACCGCCGCTGACGGCAGCTGCGGCTTCGGCAATCACACCAGAAGCGGAAACGGAGTCGGTGTACGAAGAACGTTCCGTCGAAGCGGAACCGGCGGCAAAACCCGAGTCTGCGGCTGTGCCCGTTCGGGCACCACTACCAGCGGCTGAGCTCACGGAATTACCGGTCACCAATGACGAATCGACGGCCGATCGGCAACAACTGTCGACGGGTTTTCGTCCCCCACAGATCAACACGCCGCTCATTCCCCGTCTGCCGACGGTCGGGACAGGCTTTGCCAACGGTCAGAATCAGTCTCTGGATTCGATTGAAAACGAGGAGTTAAGTCCGGACACGGCCTTGCTGCTGATCACGCTGTGCAAAAAAGAACGCACCATGTTGCGACGTTATTTCCGCAAGCATGACATCGTTTGCCGAGCCGCCACGACCACAGAAAATGCGCTGACACTGGCTTCGACCATCAGGCCTGTCGCGACTTTGGTGGCGGGCACACAAATGAATTCCGAACAACTTGCGACTTTACTGGAAGACTTAGAAGATATCAGCGACGCTCCCACACTGGCATTGACGTCCGAACTGCAAGCCAGTCGTCTGGCCACGATGGGGCTGCGGACAAGAACAATTCAGTATCCCATGTCACCAGCAGACATTCGACGAACACTGGGCGAAATGCTGTTTGGCGACACAAGTTTATCAGCGAATTCCGGCCACCAAGACTAGTGCTCAATCAATCAATCCAATCGACCGTTTCCGCTCAGCAATGAATTCCGTCTGATGAACACAAACTTTCGCGCATCTCGTCGATTTTCAAACACCATCCTGCTATCGCTGAGTGCCATGCTGTTGCTGGGTTGCTCGGGCGGCAAGGACACTCCGGAAGTGACTTTCGAACGCGCCCGCATGCTGGGAGACCGGGGGCAGTTCGAAGACGCCGTGCCATTGTATGATGTGGCGATCGAGGCGTTGCCTGATCGAGCCGTGATTTATTACGAACGCGGTCGAGCTTACGAAGGGCTGGGGCTGCTGGAAAAAGCGGTGGCAGACTACGCAACCTGCTTACAAAAAGACCCCCTGTTTCTGCAAGCTCAGAACAACAAAGGTGTCGTTCTGGCCAAAATGGAACAGTACGAATTAGCGGCGCTTGAATTCGGAAAACTGATCGCCGAACAACCCGACGATGCGTTGGCTCTTCGAAATCGCGGGCTGTGCTACCACGACTTGGGCGACTACGAACGAGCGCTCATCGACTACGATCAGGCGGTCAAGATCGCTCCCCACGATGTGCCGACATGGTTTCAGCGAGGCAACGTGTTTTTGGAACAGAAAAAGTTCGAAGAAGCCGTTGCCAACTACGACAAAGCCATCGAATTCGACGCCGAATATGCCAAGGCTTGGATGAACCGCGGTGTGGCCCGCTACGGCCTGAACCAACGCCCAGCCGCACTGCAAGATTTGGAGCAAGCTCAACTGTTAGACGACAACATCGTGCTACCGGGGATCGACTGGCTGACCGCAGGCCACGAAGAATTGTCTGCCGCCCGTCCCACATACTTGGAAGCAGCGACACCACCCAACTGGATCGAAACACTCAACTCCGCGATGGCCACACTCGGCGAAAACGGCATGCAAAATCCAACCCTAGATTCCGCCATCCCAGAACAACTCTGCGGCCGCTTGTTGGGCGATCGAGACGGAAAACCGGTGGTCGTGTATTTCGCCGTCCAACAACACGATTCTTCAAACATCACCTTGCCCGCGATCAAAGCAGCGGCAGACGATGAAACCATGTTGCTATTGGTGTTGAAACAAACCACTGCTGGCACCGATTTCGAAGTCGCCGTCTTTGACGAAGACTGGCAGCCCACACCAGCAGACGTCGTGCCGACAGCGGTTTCCGTGAAGTTGCCAGCAGAGGATTCCAAGTGATCCGCCGCGAGGCGGAGCGACTCGCAGTGGACGCTTATTCGGTGCGTGATTTAAGGCGTCAGGCGAAAAGCGGTGAGTGCCCGCTTGAATTTCTGCGGTTCTTTTGCGTCAGCCCACCGCGATTGGTCGGTCACACATGCTCTACGCCTGAAATTGAGTTTCGTGCTCGATTGTTTCCATTGCTGTCTGCAAGGAATGCTTAACTTCCAGTTCCTTTATTCTTTCGAGTGACGACTCAAGCAGCTGTCGATTTGTGGCAATCAGATCGCCAAGTAATCCGGCAATCGCGACCACGGACGACAGCACGGTCAAGACGCCTCCAAGCACTAAAGACTGAATGTGACCATCGTCGTCACCGACTGCCCAAAAAATCAGGAATCGCACAATCGGTATGACTCCCACAAGAAACAGCAGACCACTTAACGACAGCAGAATCGACAACGGGCGGAACATGAAGAACACGCGCAGCAGGGTCGTCCCGGAGTACCACAGGAACTGCGGAAGACTACGAAACAACCGCGACGGTCGATTAACGACGTTGGTTTGAATGGGAACAAATTGTACGGCGAATCCTTTCGACACAGCTTGCAGAAGCGATTCGATTGTGTAGCTAAATCCCGTTACGATGTGCGTTCGCAGTGCGACCTGACGTGAGATTGCGCGGAACCCGCTGACCGGATCAGGCATGTCACGACCGCATAGGTAGCCGACTGCGAACCGGCCGATCCTGTACAGAAATCGCTTTGTTCGAGACTGTCGCCTGTTGGTTTCGGGTGCCCGGTCACCGACGACAATGTCTGCATCACCGATCACAATCGGCTTGACTAAGTTCGGAATGTCGCTGCCGGAATACTGGCCGTCTCCGTCGATGTTGACGATGATGTCGGCACCGCGCCTGAGGCATGAGTCGAGTCCCGTCGCAAATGCCGCAGCTAGTCCCCGATTCTGCTTATGGCGGACGACATGATCGACGTGCAAATCGGCAGCCAGCATCGCGGTTCCATCCGTGCTGCCGTCGTCGATGACCAGCGTTTCGATCACGTCAATTCCCGGAACAGATTTCGGCAATCCTTCCAATACGTTGCGAAGAGTCTCACGCTCATTAAGACACGGGATCTGGATGATTAACTTCACATGGGCTCCTCAAACTTTGCCAGCAAAACTGCGGCTAATTCAAATGCACTTTGTGCGCCTCGCTGATTAACTTATCTTTTTAACGCCGAATTTAAAAAAAGCAACCCTTAAGCTTGACGGCAAAATCCGCTCTGCTAATCTCGGTGGGTTGCGCTTTCCGAAGAGAGTCAGGAGTTCAGGAATGTCACGCATCCAGAAGATCTTCTCCGCAGTTACTGTGGTCGTCTTGGCGGCAGGCGTCGGCATTTGGTGGGACTCGCCGAACAGTTTCGGGGTACTTGTCGCGGACGAGGGATCAGTCAAGTTCTGGTTGACTGGTGAGGGAAAGTATCAGGGAACGCTGGTTGTTCGGAACATCGGAGACGGCCACGCCACGATTGACAGGATTGATTCAGGATGCGGTTGTACGTCCGTCGTCGCGTCCAGCCACAGCTTGGGTCCGCGGGACACTTGCGAACTGACATTTGACGTCAGTGCCTCATCAGCTCCCGCCGACGTGGTCTACGCAGACCTGATTCGCGGACTCGTTCGAATTGCACCTAGCTGCGTGATCGTCGGTCGGTTTCGGACGGGGCAGCGGTTGGGCAAACTGAACGTCAAGGCAGTTGCAGAGGTGGCCCTGCCGCTGGCACTTCCGACAGGCAGTTTGGATGTCGATGATGTCATGGCTTCAGCCGGGCACGCCGAACGGGCAGTCAGCATCCGTCCGGTCCAGTCCTTTGGGAACGTTGAAGCGATGTCACTGGCCAAGGGTGTTGTCGTTAGTGCTGCTCAGTCCGACGCACAGATCAAACTGACGGTGGCCGTTGCGCCCGAAGAAGTTGACGCTGTTTTTCGTTCAGAATACGGCGGCATGGCCGATATAAAACTTTCCGGCGTTGTGGAATCCGGGACGGGGGTATCAATGGTTGTGCCTTTGCATATCAGAGTCGTTCCGCCTGTCCGGGTTTCACCATCACGTTTGATTGCGGGCCCATTGCGTGCTGGAGAATCGTTGACTCGGGAATTGATTTTTTGGCCAGATGGCCAGTCCATCAACGCGATCACAGTGATTGCGATCGAAGGTGAGGCAAACGTATCGATTGAGAAAATCGAACCAAGGGAGCAAAATACGCGGGCGACATTGCGAATTGATGCGGATGCGGTCAAGGCGACAGACGATCAGGCCGTATTTCTGGTCACGGACGAGGTGGGCCGACAATCCCGCGTTACGGTCCCGATTTCCGTTGTCGTAAAATTGTAAGGCCATCTACGTGCAAAGGACTCAGCTATGCAAATTCAGCAGTTCATACTTTCATTGGTGCTCGTTGTCGTCGCAAGCCTAGACCTCTCGACTGCTGCGGCTGAAAAAGTCGCTCCAGAATGGGAAGCACTAAAGGCTGCGATTGAACGACGGCGTGATGTGCCGCCGGTTCATGACTATGAACTCGAGGGCGTGATCGTGTCGGCACCTGAGCTTCTGGATTTTTCTGAGGAAGCGGTGACGACGGAGACCTTGCTTCGGTATGTCTTTGATTTTTCGCAAGGGCGAGTTCGTTGCGAAAATAGTGAGCCTAGGGCTCGTGATGGCAAAGGAATGCAGGCGGCGTTTGCGGTGACGATTTACGACGGTGCAGACGGTTACAATATGTGCCCTCCATCGAGAAACACCAAAGGGGCTGCCGCACAAGCAGACCGCACCTTACAAAACATTCATACAACAATCGTGTGTGGCATGCCGTTGTGTTGGGAGGCGGGTGTGTTTTTCCCGTGGGATCTGCTCGAAAAGCGGATGTCTGACCTTTCCGGGACAGACTTTAAGTGGACGTCCGGCGATTCCGAAGCCACGTTGACACACAAAATGCCGAATCCTGTCGGCTACTCAACGTTGACTTACACGTTCAGCAAAGAGCTCGATTGGCGAGTCGTCGGTTATACGCGACATGCGTTGAACAAAGCGTGGGGCAATAAACTGGAGTTAATGGAGACGATTGTTGTGCGATACGAGACGATCGACGGGATACCTGCCATCGCCGGATGGGATTTGTCGCAGGATCCTTATATGGAAAAGTCTTATCGGGTGACGAAACGCACATTTCGCGACTCCGCCCCAATCGAAGAATTTCAGGTCCCGCCAGACTATTTGACGGCAGGAATGATTGTCAGCAAAGACAGAAAACCACACACCGTCACCGCTGCGGGAACGCTAGTGCCGTGGCGTCCCGGAAGTCCTCTGGCCAAGGCCAAGACATCGTGGCTGCGGTCGCTTTGGGTCGCAGTCCCCGCCCTGCTGCTGTTCTTTTGGTGGTGGAAGCGACGGCGTACCGTGGATACTCTTGGTCGGTGATGTTCTGATTCGTGTGTTTCGGGACGCAATCGTTCACCGTTTTGCAGTGTTTGATTTGTGAAGGAGATTTGAAATGTCGCTTCGGCGATTCTATTGCTGTTCGCGTCGCCATAGGCGGATGCCTAGCGTTAAGCGGGTCGTTCTTATCGGAACTTGCGATCGGTGCTTGTGCTCAACAAAATCACTACACATGGTTCTATGCGGTCGGTGGCAACGGCCCGTGTAAATCATGGGAAGACCATGAGCAGTGCATGGATCATTGGACCAACCACCCGCAAGAAGATCCACTAATTGATTGTGACACTGACACACCCAATGATTGGGTAAGCTATCAAAAAATCGACTGTATTTGGGGTTGTTGGAACAACTTGACACGGCAGGATGCGACGCTGGTGAATGCCATGGCAAACCCCTTAAACACAGGCACAGCAGATTTTTGCATGTGCGCGCCCGAACCTGGTGGTGGGGGCGGCATGGGGATTTGACCCTCTGTACCAACGAGGCTCCGCAAGATACTGTGACCAACCGCATAAATCACACTACAAAACTCATGGTCTGCATGCTTTTGGTCACGGTGTTAATGCACTCGTGGGCGGCATACACCTACTCTCCCACGGTCGATGAAGTGGCTCATCTGCCAGCTGGTCTTTCCAACTGGCAGTTGGGTCGGTTCGAGCTGTATGCGGTCAATCCGCCACTGGTCAAGATGGTCGCTGCCGCGCCGGTGTGCTGGATGGGACATACGACGGATTGGTCTCGTGCAAAGGGTGCCGGGCCGGCGTCGCGACGTGAATTCCACGTTGGACTCAGTTTTATGGAGAAAAACGGGGAGACAGCCGTCCGTCTATTCCGGGGCGCTCGCATGGCCTGCATCCCGTTCTGTCTTTTGGGAGCAGGGGTGTGTTTTCTGTGGGGACGTGCCGTTTATGGGGACTCCGCCGGGTTGTTGGCGGGCGTGCTGTGGTGCCTGTCGCCAATGATTCTCGGGCACGGTAGTCTGATCACGCCGGACGTGGCGGCGGCAGCCGTCGGATTGTCCGCGCTGTACCGATTTCGCATCTGGCTGCTCGACAGTTCATGGTGGAATGCTGTCATTCTGGGCGTGGTCACTGGTCTTGCTTTGCTAACAAAGTTTACTTGGATTCCCATTTTTCCCCTGACGGCTTTGATCGTACTTCCGATCTGGCGGTGGTCAGAAGGAGGAGTCCTGAGCCACATGCGGCGTGACGCGCTGCACCTCGGCGCCGCGACTGTGGTGGCCCTGTATTGTGTCAACGCTCTCTATGCCTTTGACGGTTCATTGACAAAGCTTGGCGATATCGACTTCGTGAGTGCTACATTGAAAGGCTCGCCGGAAATCGCCCCGCAAGACCGTAATAGTAGCAATGATTTTGGTAACCGGTTTGCGGGTTCGTGGCTGGGAAGAATCCCCATGCCGTTGCCAATGCAGTACATCCGGGGACTTGATGTGCAGCATCGTGACTTTGAACTCACAAGAGGTTCCCTGTCCTATCTGATGGGAGAATGGCGGCGGACGGGATGGTGGTACTACTATTTCGTCGCTCTAGCTGTGAAAGAACCTGTGCCAACATTGATCTTGTTCTTTGCGGCAACAGGTGCCTGGATGTGGCGGTGTTTTTGTGAGCGTTCAACAGTGGCGACTGCTTCTGCGTCTGACACTTGGCGTCAATTTCGTCGCGAAGAACTTCTGATTTGCGTTCCTGCGTTACTCGTGCTGTTCTTGGTGATGTCGCACACGTCATTTTCACGCCACCTTCGTTACCTGCTGCCCGCTTATCCTTTGGCGTTTATCTTTACGTCGCAGCTTGCCGTTTTTGTAGCGCGGTCTGTGGTTGTGCGGTGGAGTATCCGCGGATTGATCATTTGGCAAATGATTTCGGTGGCACTGGTCGGGCCAAACTGGATGGCGTACTTCAACGAAGTGTCTGGAGGCCCGCGCAACGGATCGGCCTGGCTGCTGAACAGCAACATTGATTGGGGACAGGATTTGCTGCAGGTGAAACGCTGGCAGCAAAACCATCCCCAGGAACGACTGCATCTGGCTTTAAACAGCAGTTACGAGCCCAGTTATGTCGGACTGCGATCTCCACACTCACCAACAGATTCCTACGGTGATCGTGATGCGAAAGATTATTCTGCGCCAGCTCCGGGATGGCACGCTGTGAGCGTCACTCTGCTTCGTTCCGTTCACTGGAACCTATGGAACGGTGAAGGTCGGCGGGTCGCAGTGATGGAACACAGCAGTTACTTTCGGGAACTTGAGCCGCAGGGGTTCGCCGGATATTCGGTTGCTCTGTTTTACGTTCCGGAGGTCGATTCTATTGTTGACGATTTAGACGCCGAACTGGGCCACCACGATGAAGTCAATCAATCAGAATCGCGGATCAAAACCAGTGCCGGATCAGTGATCCCGTAGTTTCAACAGACACAGAACAGCTTTCCGGAGATGTGTTGTCATGCGAACAACGAAAATAACTGTCTGTGCCGCGCGTCGGTCAGGATTCACGCTGATTGAATTACTGGTCGTCATCGCGATTGTCGCTTTGTTGCTGGCACTGCTGATGCCCGCTGTGCAGATGGCAAGGGAAAGTGCACGGCAGACTCAATGCCGGAACAACCTGCGACAGATCGCCGTTGGCTTACAGAACTTTCACTCGACCTATGGACAGTTCCCAGGAAATGGCTGGGGATACGCATGGGTGGGAGAGCCGGGGCGAGGTGCCGGAAGAAGTCAGCCCGGTGGGTGGATTTATCAGATTCTGCCTCAGTTGGACCAAGCGACGGTGTGGGCGATCGGCAGTGGTCTTACCGGAACCGACAGAGCCGCCGCACTGAGCACACTCTGCTCGACGCCAATTCCGGCATTCAAATGCCCGTCACGCCCGTCGGAATTGCTGGGACCGCCGTCACTGGGAGCAGACTACCGCAACGCTGCTAGGCCAAGTGAAGTTGCGAGAACAGATTATGCAATTAACGAGGGTGACGTTATTACGGGAACTCCCGGCGGCCCGCTAACGCTTAGCGAAGGCGATGCGCCCGGCTATCTGTGGACGGATGTTTCCATGGCCAGTGGTGTCAGTTGGCTCAGAGATGGCGTTCGCATTGGGATGATTACCGATGGTGCTTCCAATACGTATCTGGTTGGGGAGAAGTATGTCAGCCGGCTCGGATATCACAACCCCGTGGATCGCGGTTATGATCAGTCGATGTATTCAGGAGTGGATCTGGACAATGCGCGATGGACACTGCAAACGCCGATTCAGGACGAGGATGTGATATCGGAACGAAGCTTCGGCAGCGCCCATGCTTCCGCTTGTTTTATGTCTCTGTGCGACGGTTCCGCACGAGCGGTGTCCTACTCAATCGACGCCACCGTGCATCGGCACCTCGGTGACAGATCGGACGGAAATATCGTTTCATTTTAGTGGAATGCCCAGTTCGTCGACAATCGATAGGTCGGGTGTACACAACCGGAGCATGCGGTTCAGGGCGAACGGTTTTTGGGCTTCTTCAAGCTGAGTAGCCGGCGTCGCCACAAAAAAACTATCAGCACTGGAGAGAATAAGGGGACATTGTTAATAGTGGAAAAAACAAAGGTGTCAAAAAAACAAAAAACACAAAGGTGTCAAGTACCGTTTTTGCTATTCAGGTGATTTCCGAAAAAACAAAGGTATCAAGTACCGTTTTTGCTATTCAGGTGATTTCCGTGGTCGTCCTCGCGGTCGAATTGTCGACTCCAGCCCCAGTCGTTTGACAGTGGCTGTTGTCCAATGTTGGCTGGCAAAGGGGACACCGCGAT
>JBDNHJ010000057.1:0-2901 GCA_041688835.1 Fuerstiella sp. | reverse complement strand
GGGGGGGGGGGGGGGGGGGGCCAGATTTGAGATTTGAGATTTGCGGCGTGCGGCGTTTTTTTTGAACGTTGTGTTAATCGGTTGGAATGGATCACGGAGGAGCGAACTGTGACAGGAACCGATGCTGGATTCAACCGTCTGGAGATCGCGTAATTGGTTCTGAGGCCAGCGGCCGGATGGACGTATTGAAGCTGCCGTGGATCTGATTTATCCGCAAGGTCGGTCAACACACGCTTCAATGGTGATACAATGCTCGCTAATATAGTCGGTGGTCCGCCCATTGCCTTCAACAGATCCATTCAATGACTGCCCCAGATTCCAGCTGCCTTCCCGGAATGATCTTTTCTGCTCGCCAGCACACCGCTGTCATTGATGGCGTGCGTGCCATGGCGAAAGACACGTGGGCGGTCAAAATTCGACAGCCGGAATTGGCTCAGCAAATTACGCCGGGCCAGTTCATTATGATCCGGCCTCAATCTGGCAGCGACCCGTTGCTAGGCCGACCGTTCGCGCTGTACGACACGTACCACGACGAACACGGCACGATCGTGGGCTTGGAATTTGGCTTCGTGGTGATCGGCAAGCTGACGTCGCTGATGAGCTCTTGGAAAGCCGACGATAGGGTAGAAATCTGGGGGCCGCTGGGCAACGGCTTTCCTGTGCCCACAGCCAAGCACTTAATCTGCGTCGCAGGTGGAATCGGCCAAACGCCGTTCTTGGCGACGGCTCAAGAAGCCCTCGGGCAACGGTCTTACGGCAACCCGGCACGTCAACTGTCGACAACACCATCCACGGTCTCGCTGTGTTACGGCGTGCGTTCGAAAGACTATCTCGCGGGACTCGACGACTTTCAGCTGCCCGGCCTACACATCACCATCGCCACCGATGATGGCACCCACGGTCATCACGGCTACGTCACAGCGTTGCTACAAAATCAACTCAACGCCCACAAAGCCGACACGCATGTTTACTGCTGCGGCCCAGAACCGATGATGAAGGCCGTGGCGGAAATCTGCCGCACAGAATCGGTGCCTTGCTGGTTGTCTCTGGAAACCCCAATGGCCTGCGGTTTCGGCGCGTGTTTTAGCTGTGTGGCAAAAGTTTGCGAAGAAGACGGCAGCTGGGACTATCGAAGAACGTGCGTTGAAGGGCCGGTCTTTAAGGCGGAACGCTTGGTTCTATAATCGCTTGGCGAGTGTACATTCTTCGTTCGATCAGGAAAGACGGTTTCATGACTCTAGATTATCGCTGGACTCTCATTGTGGTGCTCGCATCAGCTGCGATGCTGAACGCTCAGCCACCGCAAGCTGCTCCCCTAACTGCTCCCCCAACTGTTCCGGCCGCAGAAACTCCCAGCCAGACCTCCGCCGCGGAAACGTCCGGCGATTTACTAGACGCCGTCAACAGCGAACGCGGCGGGCGGCATTGGATCGACCAGAAACCGGCCCCGGCCAAGTCGCCCACTGAATCACAGGCGTGTTTTCAGATCGAACCCGGCAGCCGCATCGAACTCGTCGCCGCCGAACCGTTCGTGTTCGATCCGGTGTGGATCGACTTCGACCATCGCGGCCGCATGTTCGCCGCCGAATACACCGACTATCCGATCGGCCCCGTCAACGCCGACGGAACGGTCATCGAAGGTGCCAAGCCGCTGACAAAGATCGTGTTGCTGGAAGACAAAGACAGCGATGGTCGCATGGATCAGCGCACCGTCTTCGCCGACGGACTCGATTTTAGCCACAGTTTTCTCCCACTGATGGATGGAATTCTGGCGTGTGCTCAAACGCAGATTCTGTTTCTAAAAGACACCGATGGCGATAACGTGGCGGATGTGCGAGAAGTCTGGTTCGACGGTTTCCTGCCCGCTCATGCTCAAATGCAAATTGGTTGTCCGCAATTCGGCATCGACAACTGGATCTACCTCACGTACGCCCCAGGCAACATCATCTGCCGTCGGCCCGGTTTCGAAACCACAGAACCCGTCAAAATGCCGCGTCAGGATATGCGCTTTCATCCGCTGACAATGCAGTTCGAACCTGTCAGTGGATTGGGACAGTTTGGCAACACAATCGACAACGATGGCAATCGCTTCTTTTGCACCAACCGCAATCCGATCATGATGCAGATGATTCCCGAAGCCGCCGCCAAACGAAATCCGTTCGCCACTATCAGCAAGCGGCACACCGATGTTGGTCCGTCCGGCGGTGATACGCGAGTCTTCCCGCTGGTTGACATGAAAAGCAACTGGCTGTCTCACGCGGGCACTCATACATCCGCTTGCGGCGTCACGGCGTATCTTGGCAACCTATGGAACGACGAATTCCAGCACAGCGTCTTTGCCTGTGAACCCGTCGGCCATCTGGTGACTCGCTCCATCGTGGAACCACAACCCAACAGTCCGGCGCTGACTGCTCGGCGAGCTCGTCCAAACGCCGACTTCTTGGCCAGTAACGATACGTGGTTTCGGCCGAGCAGCCTGAGAACCGGGCCTGACGGGGCGTTGTATTTGGCGGACATGTATCGCATGTGGGTTGAACATCCGAAGTTTCTGCCCCCGGAAATTGCAGCTCAGATCGATTGGCGAGCGGGTGAAGACAGGGGACGAATCTGGCGAATCGTGCCCGATAATGACGACAAACATCCGTCCGGTTTTTCGCCACCAAACACAATCGCCGATATGGTCGAACTACTGCGGCACCCCAACGGATGGTGTCGCCAGACGGCTCAACGCTTGCTGCTGGAAAAATTCGCCAGTCGCACCGTGCCGCCGCCGATGCAGAAATTCTACGCTTCCGTCACGCCACAGGACGTGGTCGAAGTCGTCGGGCTGCTACGAGCAGTGCTGAATTCTGACGACGTCCCTGCCGCTTCACATCACCACGCGCTGCAATGCTTGGCCGG
>JBDNHJ010000366.1:0-29749 GCA_041688835.1 Fuerstiella sp. | reverse complement strand
GCGATTCACCCCGCGTCGTCAGCAAGCGAACAACCCAGCGATTGATACGAAACCAACTCGCCAGACTCTTCCACTGGCGAAAGCATAAACAACGACCAACTAAAAACTTAGATCGAAAAAGATTCTAGGACAGTCGAACTACACCAACGATTTACGAATATTTTGAAGTCCGTGTGCTGGCGAAGCACGGCGACGACAATCAGCTGCGGCGCGGTTGAAAGGTTTGCAGATATCCCTTGGCGGTGGAGGAGAACCCTGCCGCCAAGAGTGCTTCTGACAAGCCGGATTCCGCTGGTGATTTTCCATCGACTTTTGTTAACAACACAGACACGCTTGGCCGTACCATGTTTGCGATTGCGTGGGCTAGCGCGGTGGCGGTTTTGGCGTGAGACGCAGGTTGTTCCGGCAGAAACGTGGTCAGTTGTTTTCGAGTGCGATTCAGGTATCCCGCCAGCTGACCGTTGACGATGATCACTTGAGCTCCCGCGACGCGCTGAGGACGTCCGGTGTCGGGCGTTTTTGGCCAAGACAATGCGTTGCCCCATGGATTGGCGGGATCAGTCGCTGCGATCACAACCGCCGGTTGTTGTTCGTCGTCGGCGGCTGTTCGAAAATCACGCAGACGATCCTCTGCCCCCGGCGATGCAAATTGCGCGGCGCCTAACCCGGCCACAAAATAACCGCGTCGCACGCGCGCCGCTTCTTCCATTGCCTTGAGTACCGGATACAAGCCGGTAAATCCTCCGGCCACTTCTTCGCGAGCCAACATTTCTTTGGTCAACACACCGTGCCGCTGAATCAGCTGTGCTGCGATGGCGGTTTGTCGTTCCGTGGTGCTTGGCATCGTGTTGCCGGTGGACAGTTCGTTGCCGGTCATGCGACCCGGATGCGGCAACAATGTCCAGCGGCCTTCCGAACCCGGCAGACGAGTGGGCAACCGACTCGGACGCCGTGACCGAAAGCCGCGCGTGGCGCGGCGTTCTGTGCGGTTGCGAGCTGACGCGGATTGCCTCAGAGACCTCAAGGGCGTGAGTGTGTCGTTGGTGAGTTCGCCATTCCAGACCATGTCCCACAACACGTGCAGCAGGTCATTTGGAAACTGTTTGAGTTCGGCCGCGATTTGATCAAAGAACAGAGCACCCCGCTGTTCCAACAGCGTCCGCACACTTGCCGTTAGGTCGTCGGACGCCAATTCAGAAAACGGTGCCAGTTCCAGATAACGATCCGTCAGATACAAACCGATGCGGCCGTCATGATTACCCGTGCTGTCGAATCCTCGCCAGATCACTTCGCCTTGCACGCAGAGTTCATCGAGGTCTGCTGTTCGAAAGTCCGAGATTCGGGCGGGCAGAATTTCTGTTTCCAAGGTCGAAGCGGGCAGCGGCGCTCCCTGCAACTGTTCGATGACATCCAAAATTCCATCCAGCCCTTTGCGCGGCTGATTGATGCCGTGCCACTCGGGAAGAAATCTGGCCAGCGCCTCGGGTTCAACAGGTTCCACTTCGCGGCGCAACGCGGCCAAGCTGCGACGTTTTAACTGACGCAGCACGTTGACATCGCACCATTCTTGGCCCTGCTGGTGCGGCAGAAATTCTCCCTGAATCACACGATCTTGGGCTGCCAGTTCAGCCAGCGCAGACAATACAGGAGCGACTCCCAGCGCCAGTCGAGCGGCCGCGTTGGCTGCTGTAAATGGTGCGTGAGTTCTGGCGTATCGCGAAACCAGATCGACCAGCGCGGCTTGCACTGGTTCCAAAAACGCGTCGGCGAATCCGGACGGCGGCATGATTCCCAACGCATCACGCAGTCTGCCCGCATCTTCGGCGGCAGCCACGTACTGTTCGTCCGCCAGCCGAAATCGAAACGCCCGCCGCCCATCGATCAGCTCGGCCAGCCATAATTCCACGGCACCGGATGCGACGCTGTCTGCGTTGCACCGCTGTGCAATTTCGTCGAACGTCAGACTGCCCAAGTCCAGCAGCAATCCGTGCAGGTCGTCGGCATGACGCAGCTTGAAACCATGCAGACGTTGCAGCTCAACGTCCAGATCGGCAACCACCTGCGTGTCGAACAGTTCCCGCAGATCCACGGTCCCCAACAGTTCACGCAACTGCACATGATCCAGCGCCAGCGTTTGAGCCCTGCGTTCTGCCAGCGGCGCATCGCCGTCGTAGATAAAGTTGCCGACGAAGTTGAACAGCACTGCGCCCGCAAATGGTGACGGATGTTCGCTGCGGACTTCTCGAATGCGAACCGTTCGCGATTTCACATCCTGCAACAGCGAAACAAAACCGCCCATATCGAACACGTCCCGCAGGCATTCGCGGTACGTTTCCATCAGAATCGGAAAGTTTCGAAATCTGGCCGCGACCTTCAGCAAGTCAGCCGAACGCCGTCGCTGCAGCCACAAGGGCGTGCGACGTGTGGGATGGCGACGTGGCAGCAGCAGCGACCTTGCCGCATTTTCCCGAAACTTGGCGGCGAACAACGCCGTCCCGCCGATTTCTCGCACCAGTTCATCTTCGACGTCGTTCGGATCGGGAAAGAAGGATTCCAGCGGCGGAACATCGTACGTTTCGGGAATGCGAAATACGATGCCATCGTCGGTCCACATCAGATCGACTTCCGCGTCAGATTCCTTCCGCAAACGAGCGGCCACGAGCAACGCCCATGGAGCATGCACGCGGGCACCGAATGGTGACAGGATCACGATTCGCCAATCACCCACTTCGTCCAGAAAACTTTCCACCACAATCGTTTTGTCGGACGGAAGTTCGCCGGTCGCGGCCAGCTGATCATTCAGATAAGTCAACAGCGAATTTGCCGCTGCCGATTCCAATCCGTGATGTTGCTCCAGCTTCTTGATCGCAGCTTCGCGCGGCATCGCGATCAGTTCGCGAGACAGCTGACCGATCGCCCGACCAAATTCCAACGGTCGGCCGGGGCCATCACCACGCCAGAACGGCATACGACCCGGTTCGCCAGGTGCTGGCACCACCAACACTCGATCGCGAGTAATCTCAATCACACGCCACGAGGACGCACCTAACAAAAAGACGTCCCCGGGTCGGCACTCAAAGACCATTTCTTCGTCGAGTTCACCAACGCGGCCGCCGCTTTCTCCATCCGCTCCGATCAGAAACACACCGTACAAGCCGCGATCCGGAATGGTGCCGCCGTTCAGAATCGCCAGACTTTGAGCCCCTTTGCGGGGCGAGACGATTCCGGTCACACGATCCCAGTTAAGGCGAGGCCGCAGTTCAGAAAATTCATCGGACGGATATCGCCCTGACAACAGATCCATCACATTCACGAACGAAGACTGCGGTAGCTCAAAGAACGGAGCCGCACTGCGCAGCGTGGCGTATAGTTCGTCCACATGCAGTGTTTCGCGTGACGAGATCGCCACAATTTGCTGAGCCAGAATATCCAGCGGATTGCGTGGATAACGCGTTTCTTCCACCCAGCCTTCCAGCATCGCTCCTGTTGCCGCACTGCAGGCCGCGAGGTCACCGCGGTACTTGGGAAAAATGACTCCCGTAGAAACAGCGCCGACTTGATGTCCCGCACGACCGATGCGTTGGATGCCGGATGCAATCGATGGGGGCGCTTCGATTTGAATGACGAGGTCGATGGAGCCCATATCGATGCCGAGTTCCATCGACGACGTGGCCACCATGGCGCGGAGGTCGCCGCGTTTGAGTCGATCTTCGATTTCGGCTCGTGTGTCTTTGGCGACCGAGCCATGATGTGCCAGCGCAAGTTCTTCTTCCGCCAATTCGTTGATCGCAGCAGCCAGCCGTTCGGCCAGTCGGCGGCTGTTGACAAAAATCATGGTGGAGCGGTTTTGGCGAATCAATTCGACCAGTCGCGGATGAATGGATGGCCAGACAGAAGGAATGGCGGGCGCGCCATCTTCGATGAATGTGCCTTGGCCGGCGGCTTGATCTTCAGCCGGTGTTTCGATGGTCAGTGCGAAGCTGCGTTTCGCTGAAGCGTCGATGATTTTAACCGGGCGCAGTTTGACCGGAATTTCCGGATCAGCCGTGGCTTCTGCACCTCCCAGTAAACGGGCGATTTCTTCCAACGGGCGCTGAGTCGCAGATAGACCGACGCGCTGCAGTGGTGTGTGCGGTCGGGTTTGGTCGCCGTCAGGCGTGGCCCCGCGTTTCCGCAATCGCTCAAGACGTTCCAAAGTGGCAAACAAGTGCGAACCGCGTTTCGTGCTGGCCAGCGCATGAATTTCGTCGATGATGACAGTTTCGACCTGCGCCAAAATCGCGTCGGCTTTTGAGGTCAGCATCAGATACAAGGACTCGGGAGTCGTGATCAGAATCTCCGGCGGTGTGCGAACGATAGCACTGCGTTGCTGGGCAGACGTGTCCCCAGAACGAACGGCGACTTGGGGCACGTGATGCTCGATACCGTGAGCCTGAGCGAACGCGCGCAACCCCGCAATCGGACCACGCAGATTGCGATCCACATCAACCGCCAGTGCTTTCAGGGGCGAAATATAAATCACGCGCACGCCCGGATTGGCGTTGGGTTGGCCGGAGAAAAACAAACGGTCGATCGCAGACAAAAACGCGGCGAGAGTTTTGCCTGATCCCGTCGGCGCCAGCAATAGAGTGCTTTCTCCGCTGGCAATGGCTGGCCAAGCCTGCTGCTGAACCTGCGTCGGCTGTTGAAACGCCTGCCCAAACCAATCACGGGTACAGGCGTGGAAAACGTCGAGCGAAGAATCTGAGGGACTGGCAAGCATGGCCCTGTTTTAGTCATCTGCCCGTCGGAAACAAACTTAGCTGAGGATTTTCTCGACCGGCAGCCCGGTCGGGTATGCTCCTGCATACCAATCACGGCGGACGTTGATAGCGAAAACGATGGGCACCGTAGCCAGATGCCCGATACCAGTCGTCACGCGGGAGCGTGACCTACGATTCGCTCAACAGTTGTTTGCTCCGGAGCCCATCAGGTGTAGACTTCAAGCAGCTGTCGAATTTTTCAGAGCAGCTTCAGAGCAGCCAATGGAGTCATAACGATGAGCGATGGCGATAAACCAATGGACCCGGAACATTTTGACGCCCGCCGTCAGCTGGCACTCGCAATGCAGCTTCTGGAAGCCGTCAATGAACTCATCTGGTGTGCAACTCCTGATCAGAGCGAGTTCGTGTTTTTGAATGCTGCGGCAAAGCAAATCGAGGACAGGCCGTTACGGCAAATCCCGCCCAGCGAAATTTGGCTGGACACCATTCATCCGGACGACAAAGCGGCTGTTGTCGCGCAGCGCCGCGATTTGTCTACGGCGCCGCACAAGTATCGAATCACGCAATCTGATGGTAACCTCCGCTGGCTGCGCGAACAGCTTCGAATCATCAACGACGACGTCGGTCAGCCGCTGTACGTGGTCGGGCAGGCCACGGATATTTCTGAGCATAAACTGGCCGAACAATCATTGGCAGAATCACGAGCCGTGTTTGGTTCACTGGTCGAAAGCCTGCCGTTGAACGTCGTGCGCAAGGATACGGAAGGGCGCATCCTGTTTGGCAATCAACACTATTGTGAAAAATTAAAACAGCCCCTCGAAGACCTGCTGGGGAAGACAGACTTTGATCTGTTTCCGGAAGAACTGGCCAGCAAATATCGCATTGACGATCTGCGAGTTCTGGAAACCGGTGAAGAGTGTCGCGATGTGGAACAACATCGCACGGCCGATGGCGAATTGATTTATGTGGAAGTCATGAAAGGCCCGGTCATCGACGCGAGCGGGATCATTTCCGGAGTGCAGTGCATCTTCTGGGAAGTCACCGACCGCGTTCGCGCAGAACATAATCTGGAAAGAGAACGTGATTTGCTGCGGACACTGATGGATAACATTCCTGACCTTGTCTGGGTGAAGGATGTTGATGGAAAGTTTCTGACCGTCAATGCCGCACTGGTGCATGCTATGCGTGTTGAATCGATGGCCGACGTGATTGGCAAGGACGACCGCGACTTCTGGCCGCCCGAACTTGCCGCCATGTATCAGGCCGATGATCGCTTGGTGATGGAATCAGACGAACCATTGGTTGATCGTGAAGAATTGATTGCTGGGGTGGGTCCGGTCGACGAAGAAACTTGGCTGCTGACGACCAAAGTTCCGGTCCACGACCCGTCAGGAAAAGTCAGCGGGCTGGTCGGTATTGGGCGTAATATCACGAAGCGCAAACTAACGGAAACCGAGCTGCGGCGGCAGACACTGGAAGCCAGATTGCTGTACGAATCCACGGCGTTGGCGGGCCAGACAAGTTCATTCACCGAGGCACTTCAGGGGTGTACAGATTTGGTCTGTGATCTGACGGGTTGGCCGATCGGTCATGTTTATCTGCCAGATGAAGAACGTCAATTCCTGTGTCCCACACAAATCTGGCACCGATCGGATGATCCCCGGTTCGATGCGTTCCGATCTGTGAATGAGCAAACGCGATTCGCCTGCGGATCAGGACTACCGGGCTTGATCTGGGAGCATCGCGGGCCACGCTGGATCCGGAACATTGAGGCGGACCCGTCGTTCCCGCGCGGTCAACAATTTATCGACGGCGGAATTAAGGGGGCGCTCGGATTTCCGATTTTGATTGAGGATGAAGTCGTCGCGGTTTTGGAATTCTTTGCGTATGAAGAAATTCAAATCGACGATCGACTGGAGCGGATCTTTCAGTCGGTCGGCGAACAGATTGGCCGTGTCGTCAAACGTCGCCGGTATCAAGAAACACTCAAGCTGGCCAAGGAAGCGGCGGATTCGGCCAATCGTGCGAAGAGCGATTTTTTGGCGAACATGAGTCACGAAATCCGCACTCCCATGAACGCCGTGATCGGCATGTCTGAACTGCTGATGGATGGTCAGCTGGAATCTTCACAGCGTGAATATGTGAAGATGATTCATGAGTCTGGCGAAGCGTTGTTGAGTATCATCAATGACATTCTCGACTTTTCCAAAATCGAAGCGGGCAAGTTTGACCTCGAAGGCACGCCATTCAGCCTGCAGGAAAGTCTGGGCGACACAATGAAGTCGCTCGGACTACGGGCTCATCGCAAACACTTGGAACTGGCGTTTCAAATCGATGGTGACGTGCCAGATGGGCTCATTGGCGACCGTGGGCGACTGCGGCAGATTTTATTTAACCTCGTCGGCAATGCGATCAAATTCACTGAGTCTGGTGAAGTGATTGTGAACGTCCGCATCGTTTCCCAGACGGACGACGACGTCGTGCTGCAGTTTTCTGTTCGCGACACGGGCATCGGGATTCCTGACGACCGGCTTGATCAGGTGTTTAACGCCTTCGAACAGGCTGATACGTCCACGACGCGGCGGTTTGGTGGAACGGGCTTGGGTCTGGCGATCTCGTCCCGAATCGTCAACCTGATGCATGGTCGGATTTGGGTGGAGAGTGAAGTGGGCCGCGGCAGCACCTTTTTTTTCACCACCCGATTCGAACTCGCCAAAGACAAACTTCCGACGTTGATCCGACCGCATTTGGATCGGATTGCCGGGATGCGAGTGTTGATTGTGGACGACAATTCGACCAACCGCAGAATTCTACGGGATGTGGTTCGGGTACGCGGGATGGAGCCGATTGTGGCCGGCAGCGCTGCGGAAGCGATTCGTATTCTACGCGACGCCACCGCTGATGGGACGAACATTCCACTGGTGTTGTCGGACGTCAACATGCCGGATGTGGACGGATTTACGCTGGCGGAACAAATCCGGAGCGACGTCGATCTGGCGGAGGTGATCATCATCATGCTGACATCCGGCGATCGATCCAGCGATCGCCAGCGTTGTGCCGATCTGGGAATCGCCGCGCATCTGATGAAACCCGTGAAGCAATCGGAACTGGTCGATGCCATTGTCGTGGCTTTTGGCATCACTTCACCCGAACGCGAAGAAGGTGGCGTGCATTCGATCAGTTCGCAAAGCACACTGCCATCATTGCGAATTCTGCTGGCTGAAGATGCGTTGGCCAACCAAATTTTGGCGATTGGCTTGTTGCAAAAAAAGTGGAACCATGTCGTCACAGTCGCCAACAACGGAGCCGAAGCCGTGGCTTTGATGAAGACTCAGCCGTTCGATTTGGTGTTGATGGATGTGCAGATGCCGGAATTGGATGGCCTCGAAGCCACGCGCCTGATTCGACAACTGCAAGCGGACGGACGACTTTCGATTCAGCCGTCTGAACACATTCCGATCATCGCGATGACCGCACACGCAATGAAGGGAGACCGCGAACGCTGTCTGAACGCGGGCATGGATGCGTATGTCACCAAACCGATCCGCTCGCGAGAATTAAGCGACGCGATTCAACTGTGCATGGAGGGTCAGATTTCCGTTCAGGAGGCTCCAGAGACAACGGCAGCTGAAGTGGAAGTGGAAGTGGAAGTGGAGGTTGCACTGGAAGTTCAAAAACACGGCGCAACTTCCAACCGTGGAGATTTGATCGAGTGGCCGGAAGCTTTGCGATCGGTTCAGGGCGATGTGGATCTGTTGCGGGCTGTGGTCAGTGCGTTTCTGGAAGAATGCCCGCGGCATTTGGAACAGATTCACGATGCGATTCGTAAAGACGATGCAAAAACCCTGCATCGTCTAGCGCATACGATTCGCGGCACGGCATCCACACTGGCGATTGTATCGCTGGGGGCCACAGCTTCAGAACTGGAACAGTCGAGTTGCGCTGGTGAGCTCACCAATGCCACCGAATGCCTGCAGCGATTGCGACAAGAACTGGCCGAAGTGCAAGGAGTGCTGCAGGATCTGGTGGCTGGAAAATTTGATCCGCCGACGTAAGTCCCGCCCGAAAGTGTTGTCACATTCTCGCCAAGACGGCATTCAGAGTTTCTGCGCGAACAGGCTTGGCGATGTGGCCTTGCATCCCGGCGGCTTTGCAATTTTCCAGATCGTCGTCGGCATCGTGAGCCGACATCGCCACGATAGGCACGTAGAGTCCTGTTGTTTTTTCGCGTTCACGAATTTCGCGAGTCGCGGACAGGCCGTCCTGTTCTGGCATCTCCAGATCCATCAAAACTAAGTCGTAGACGTCGGCCCCGGATAACTGAACGGCTTCGACACCGTTGCAAGCAATCGTGACGGCATGCCCTGCGCGTTCGAGTAACGACTTGGCCAGAACTTGATTCGTGACGCTGTCTTCGGCCATCAGAATCTTCAGGTTTCGAGCGGTCTGCAGCATTGGCGGTTCGTCCGTGGTATCGTCGTGCTGATCTTGGCGATACTTAATCAGCGTGATCTGGTTTCCTTTTTCGTTCAGAACCACATCATCCATAAAGCTGCGAATCAGCATTAAGCCCCGACCGTGCGCACGCAGGATATTTTCGGGATCATTGGGATCAGGCAACGTCGAAGGATCGAATCCCGGCCCTTCATCACGAATCACGTACGCCAGTTGCTCGGGCGATACACGCGATGTGACCGTAATTTTTCGGTAACAATAGGGCTCCTGCGTTAATCGTTGTTTGGCCAGTTCATAGAATTCGGTGCCATCCCCTTCTTCCCGCAGCGCGGAATCGAGTTCTAGATTTCCGTGATCGATGGCGTTTAAGATCGCTTCTTTCAATGCGGTCACGATCCGAAACAACTCGGTTTCGTTATCAAACATCATGTGCTGCAAATCAGATTCGAACTGCGAAATCAGAGTATTGGCAAAATCGCGATCGTTCCCGAACGTGTACGACGCTTCGTAATGCGTCAGCTTGCTGAGAACACTGCCGCGCGATTGTCGGGCATCCAGCATCTCTGCGATGCCATCGATGATGAAAATCAGATCCTGTCCCAATCGTCGCTTGGGAATGTAGTTGGACGCACCTTTGCGCATGGCTTCGACCGCGAGATCTTCGGTTCCGTCGGAGGTCATCATCACCACGGGAACATCGGGATGAGTTTCTCGGACAGCTTCGATCAGTTGCAGACCGTTCTTTCCAGGCATGTGCATATCGGTCAGCAGCACCTCAGGAGTTTCAGCCCGAAACATTTCAAAAGCAGCATCCCCGTCGGCCGCCATTTGCACGATGTGCCCCGCCTTTTCCAACAGACTCTGAATCTGAACAGCCTGAGCTCGACTGTCTTCGGCAACCAGAATTCGGGCCATAATGAGTTCCTGCTGTCTGAATTTTTGTGGTCGTAAGAAATGCGTGCTGCCCAGGCTTGACGGTGCCAGTTTTCGCCAGCCGTTTGGGCGCTCGCCCCGGTTGATGCACGGGACTTTGCACGGACCGGGGCGAGCGCCCAAACGGCTGGTCGACACTGCTAATCCACACAAGGATTGCCGTTGTCACCTTTTACAGTATCCGCACACGGCACAAATGTCACGATCACCAGATCGAAGATTGTTAAACCGGGCAGTAACGCCGTGATACGACCGATTTCCCCTTGAAGATCCTGAACGGCGCCGTCCTAGCCGCCCACTCACGACGAGCGCCCCAAATCCATCAGCGATCCCGAAGCCCGCAGTGCTCGGCAGCACCCGTTGGACACTCAACCGATTTTACGGTGTAATCAGCCGACAGATGATCAGGAACGGCGGAGGGATAAGTGGCGAGTTGATCGTACCGGCGGCTTCTAGCCGCCGTGATTTGCGGCGGCAAGATGCCGCCGATACGTCAGTTATTGTTCCGAGGCCCACAAAAGCAACCAGGGGATAACCATGCCAAAACTATTGATCGTTGACGATGCGGCTGCCGATCGTGTGCGTATTTCGGGCATCGCTGCCCGATGGCTCGACTGCACAGTCCTGCAGGCGAATGATGGTGCCGCTGCGATTCGTCAGATTCAAACTCAAATTCCGGACATCGTGCTGACCGACATGCACATGCCTGAGATGAATGGATTGGAGCTACTGGCAACGATCAAAAGCGAGTACCCCAATATTCCCGTGATCTTAATGACGGGTGTCGGCAGCGAAGAGATCGCCGCGCAAGCTCTGCGCGACGGCGCTGCCAGCTATGTCCCGAAAAATCGACTCGCCGAAGATCTGGTGAACACCTTAAAGCAGGTGCACAGCACTGCCGAAATGGCGCATACGCAATCGCGACTCATGCACTACCTGCAGGATTCCGTCGTGACGTTTGAGCTCACAAACGATCCGGCTTTGCTGCGACTTTGTGTCAATCATCTGCTCAGCATGCTGCGTTGCCTGCCGCTGGGTGACGAATCGGAACGCCTGCGAATGGGAATCGCCTTACAGGAAGCACTCGACAATGCCTGCTATCACGGCAATCTGGAAATTTCCACCGCAGACTATCGGTCGGCCAACTGCGGCGAAATCGTGGCGGCCCGCCTGTGGGCGAAACCCTATCTGCAACGGCAGATCACCATCCGCGCCGCAATTTCAAGAGAACGTGCGGAGTTCGTCATTAGCGACGAGGGTTCCGGCTTCGACACTGCCCTAGCAGATTTCGGAGAAGCTCTGCCAGCACAAGACGCATCGTTCGGTCGAGGCATTCGATTGATGCAGTCCATCATGGATGATGTGATATTCAACACGACGGGCAATGTGGTGACGATGATTCGGTATGCGATCGAGACGGACGACGACTAAGTTCGGCCGACATGGTGATCAGTCTTTCGAGCGATTGACGAAGCTCCAGTTCGCCGGGATTTCGGATTGTTTTCTAACCACGGCAATGCCGTCGCGAACAACCACCTGTTCATAGTCGCCATCGCCGCCACAGGCCTCAGTTGCCACGATCCGAGCGTTTTTGCCAATGGTCGTATTCTTATCAACGAGGGCTCCGTCAATCACAACACCATCTTCAATCGCAGGCAATTGTTCAGATCCCTCCGTGACTTCTGGGTAGTAATCCCAGCCCATTAACACGCTGTTGCGGATCGTCACATTGCTGCCGATTTTTGTCCGGACACCAATGACGCTGTTTTCGATCGTGGTGCCGGGGCCGATTTCGCAGCCGTCGGCAATCAGGCTTTGGCTGACCCTGCAATCGTCGAGTCGGGTTGACGCCAGAAAACGCGGACGAGTCAGAATCGGATTCTTGTGTCCGCCAAACGTAAATGGTGCGTTGGGACGAGCCAAGGCGAGGTTCGCATCAAAGAACGCCTTGATGGTTCCGATATCTTCCCAATAGCCATCGAACAGGTGAGTCTGGACGTGTTTACTTTGGATCGCCATCGGAAACACATGCTTGCCGAAATCGTCGTGATCGGTCGATTCCAGCAACTCGACCAGCACGTCGCGATTGAATAGATAAATGCCCATGCTGGCCAGATACTCGCGCCCCTTCGACTGAATCCCGTGAGCGTCGATCCAGTCGCCGGGTGTCCGGACTTTTTCCAGCGCTTCAGCGGTGTTTGGTTTTTCCACAAAGTCTGTGACTCGCCCGGAGTCATCCAGTTGCATAATTCCAAAACCACGCGCCGCCTCGGCATCCACCGGTAAAGTCGACAGCGTGACGTCGGCACCGGAATTGATGTGCGTCGTCAACATGTCCCGATAATCCATGCGATACAACTGGTCGCCGGAAAGAATCAAGACATACTTCAAACCCGATTCCTTCAGAAATCGGATTTGCTTTCGCACGGCATCGGCCGTTCCCTGATACCAGTCGGTGTCGTCGCCCGGTGTTTGCTGGGCGGCGAGGACTTCGACGTAGCCTTTGCTGAACAAGTCAAACTTGTACGTCTGCCGAATGTGGCGATGCAAGCTCACAGAATTGAACTGGGTCAGCACATAAATGCGTTCCATGTCACTGTGAATGCAGTTGGAAATCGGCACATCAATCAACCTGTACTTGCCTCCGATGGGAACCGCTGGTTTCGAGCGGTATTGTGTGAGAGGCAGAAGACGGGTTCCTGCACCGCCACCCAGAATCAGGCTAATAATATGGTTCATGCGATTCTCTTTAAGTGTTTCACTGTCGGAATTGCTTTCGGTTTTGCAGAGGATACAAATAAGGTGCGTGGCGTCGAATCAACTTGCTGAAAAAATCATTGGAACACCTCGATCTGGACACCGGCGGGCTCAAATCTTTCCAACAAGCGCAAATCGATTCGGAAAACCCAAGGTTTCAGCGATCAAGTCAGGTACGCTACCGAGTCCGGTCGACGATTTTCGTAACAACAGGAATGACGCAATTATGTGGGATACGTCAAAAGGTACGCGAGTTCTGAGTGGTCACGAAGCGGCAATGGTTCGTGAAGCCGTCTCTTGGATGGTGGATACCATTCATGACGAATCCCACGGTCATGACGATCTGTCGGAAACTGGAGTCGACCTATTCGATCGTCTGCCGTGGACGCAGCGGTTGGCTGTGCTGGACGAGGTAACGACGGCACTGTTGCTGCCGTCCGCAAAAATCAACAGGCACAGTTCAATCCACGATGCTGCTGTGGGTGCCATCTATCGTTGCATCGATTTGTATGTGGAGATGGAGATCGACCACCGAGAAAGTCTTCATTGGCGGACGCTGGTCCGCAATGCGTATCGCAGCTTCTTTAAAGCGGAGCCCAATGACGCAGGCTTGCTACCCCGAACTCTCGGCGATGACTGTAAGGATCGCTGGTCTTTCGCGATTGAACTACTACTGGACTGTATCCTGCACGATCGCGACTTTGCAGCAGCAGACACGTTCCTAGACGCTGCCCCAGACAAGGCTTCGTATGTGAGGCAATTCTTGGGGGTCAACGAGTCATATTTTGCGGACGTCAGCAGCGACATTCGCGACACAGATGCGGAATCCGTGTTCCAGC
The DNA here is from genome assembly GCA_041688835.1 of Fuerstiella sp. GTDB lineage: Bacteria > Planctomycetota > Planctomycetia > Planctomycetales > Planctomycetaceae > Fuerstiella. Next base: position 16,002 of record JBDNHJ010000366.1, on the reverse strand, counting down.
ACATCAAACAGCTGACGGCGACGGAACGCTAAACCGGCCAGCCACAGCGGTCACACATTCAGCATTTTGACGAATTCGTCCCGCACCTTGACCAGTGCGTCTTCCAATGGTCCCGTAGTTGTGGCACCAGAGGCCAGCTTATGACCGCCGCCGTTAAAAATTTCTGCCAGCGCGGCGACATTGTGAGGCGGTCGACAACGCAAGCTGAACTTGATCAGACCGGATGGCAATTGCACGGCGATAAAAGCGGCTTCCGCACCGCTGACTTTCAGACACTCGTTGACCAAGCTTTCCGTATCCGCAGGCACGGCGTTGGTCTCCTTTAGATCTTTGCTGTCGGCAAAGACCCACGCCAACCGACCTTCACAGGCGGTCTGCATGCGGCCCAGCACGCGTCCTGCCAAGTGAACACAAGCCAGTGACCTTTGTTCGTACAGCAGCCGATACAGTTCGTGGGGAACAGCCCCGCGTTCCATCAATGCCGCCGCCGTGCGAACGGTGGCGGGAGACGTGGACGGAAATCGAAACCAACCGGTATCGGTCGCAATCGCAGCAAACAACGCCGCTGCCGTGGTTTCGTCGAATGACACTCCCAGATATTCCGCCGCTTCAAAAATCAGCTCACCCGTCGCTGCGGATTCGACATCCTTAAATTCTGTCGCCCCCATGTCGTCGGAACTAACATGGTGATCGATCACAACACGGGTTTTTCCGGCTTTTTGAATAACGTCCGCCATGGCTCCCAACTGCTGCCACGCACTGGTGTCAACAATCAGATACACGTCCACTGTCGGCATGTCGGCCACCGCGATCTGGTCTCCCAGCTTCATAATCCTGCCATCGGGGTTCAAAAACTCCAGATTCGATGGCGGTGCGGTGGCGTTGACGATCGTACAATCTTTGCCGAACGCTCGCAGGATCGCCGCGATTCCCAGTTCCGAGCCCAGCGCATCGGCATCCGGACGAACGTGACTTGAAATGAGAAACGTTTGGTTGTTCTCGATGATAGTTCGCAGAGGAGCCCAGTTGACAGATGACACCGATTGACTTTCAGAGGAGCGATTGAGTTGGCGACGAGCCCCACGAAAGTAGCAGATCCATAGTGCTTGAACAACAAGCGCCGCCTATTTGAAGCTAAAGACGTCCGCCTGAGGCAGGTCTTCTAGTGATTCGAGGCCGAACAACTTCAAAAATCGCTCGCCCGTCTGATAAGCAATGTCCGACCGTCGTTTTCCGGTGCGTTCGATGTCCACCAATCGCAAACGAATTAACTGCCGCAGCAGCGTCTGAATATTGCGTTGACTGATTTTTTCGACCTCCTCTTTGGTCACCGGCTGATTGTAGGCCACAAACGCCAGCACTTCTAAAGTGTCCGGAGACAGTCGAACTTCTCGGGGCCCCAACCCGAAGACTTTCAACGCCACATTGGCAAAATTCTCTCGCAACTCCATCCGAAAGCCACCTTCGTGAAGTCGAATTTCGTACGGCCGGTTTTCTGCCGTGTAGTCTTGATTCAGCTGATCAATCAGTTTGACCGCCAATCGAGAATCCGTGTCGTTACCAATCAGCGACGCCAATTTACGAGCCGTCAGTGAGACTTCGCCACCCACAAACAACGCCCCTTCAATCACTGATCGAGACGAGACTCGGGCACTGACATCGTGAGCCGTAGATTCGACATTCGCCGTCGCTGTGGCAGCCAGCTCGGCTTCAAGATCGTCGGCCAGTTCATTGCCGATTGATGTGAAGGCGGCTTCATTGTCTGGATCATCGTCGTCGTCATCGCCCGCGAGTTCCATCAGCGCGGAGCCGACTTGTTGCTCGGCTGCGTCAATCGATTTTAACGCCTCGCGATACGCGAGCTCGATGTCGTCGATCGACAACTCGTCTTCTGAGTCTGGGGGGCTGAAATCATCTGACATTGTGCTTCCCTGCACATCAATCACGCAGCCCAACAGCTGACGGCCTGTTGGATGAGTGTAGCTTCAGGTATCTGGGTTAAGTCTTGCGTCGCGGAATTCTTCAAGAATTTCGACGCCACCAGAGCGCCCGTCGACGGCCTTGACGACTTCCGCGACTGGAGATTATTGAAGGTTATTTTTTGAAAAGTCCGCCAACAGCTTCCCGACGAATCGCAAGGTACCAGTATTGACAAAAATTTCTCCGGTCGCTTTTCCGTCCTGAACTTTCATCCCAAACCGGAAGTCATCTGCTGCTGTGAAAGCGCTGATCGCGAGGCGTAGGTTATTCAGATTCTCTCGGCGAGTCGTCTTTTCCGAATCACTGGTAGGCTCCGGATCGCTTTCCAAAACTCGCTTCGCACGTTGTGCCCAAGGCAAAATATTGCCTTCGATTTCCAAAATCACATCCGTCTCAGCGGGATCTTTCAGATCCGCAATCGCTGCTTTTAAAAGCTCCAACACATTGGCTCCGCCAGTGCCGATCCAGATAATGTCTTTCGATGTCCCGATGTAGCCGGTCTTGCCTTCGAAAATTAAATCGAAGGGACGAAAGTAGCCTTTTGCAAAGGTTACTTCGTGGATTGTCACGTCGCCGATCTTGGCCATGGCTGGCTGAATCTGATTCCCGCTGCCCGTCTTGGCGACCAGCATCAAAACTTCGTCCAGCTGGCTGCCGTTGTCAGCCGTGAAGGCTCCATAGGTGATAAATTCCCCGTCGGGATCCAGAGCGGTCTGAGCGAAACCATTGATGTTGCCTAAAGCGATTCCTTCTTTCGCAACCTTCAATACCCCCTTCACCAAACTCTCAGAGGCTTCCTTCTCACTGGCCGACATCTTTGTGTCTTTTTGCATGCGATCCAGTGCATCCTCCTGAAGCAGTTGGATCACCTGATTCCCATTCTGCTGTCGGAGTTCGTCGATCGGTGAGTTCGCACGCAGGATCGAGATCGAATCCTTGGCTCTGGTCACAGACGCGAAGAGATCGGGTGTCTTGCCGTACAGATCGAGACTTTTGGCGAAGGAAGAATCGACAATGCCAGTGGCGTCGAACAGAACTTTGGCGTTTCCTGCTGTCTTGTCCATGACGATTTTGGCTGAGGCACTGGCGGCTTCGACCAAGAGTCGCTCGATTTCATCAATGCGAATTGAAAGCAGCTGTTTACGAATCGCAAAGCGCGTGGCAGATTCCGAGGGCCGCTTCTGCAGTGCATCCATGGCGACAGCTCGCAGTTCACCGAAGGAGTCTCGTCGCAGTTTTTGATCTTGGGCCGTTTCGGCCTTGTTGTTCAGCTGTATCCCGATGTTGAACCCGCCTTCCAGTAGTTCTGCAACAGGCGGCAACGGATCAGTCATCTTCAGAATGATCTGTTTGAGCAATGTATGCGTGGCGGGAGTCGAGAACGACAAAATCGCTGTCCGCTTGGACTTCAAAATGCGGAACCACCCAAGGTCAGGAGGCAGCAGTTCCCAAAAGTCCTGGCCAGATGGTTTGAGCAAATATCCGGATCCCTCGATGTTCGCCAACAAGTCATCGCTATCTTCGTAGGCCGCCGAGATAATGTAGCCGGGCGGATTCATGCCGGTCAGGATATCAACCCGAAACAGACGATTCAGGTCGAGCCCCAACTCCATGATTTCGATAATGCCAATGACATTTTCTTCCTGAGCCTTTTCCTCCGACGATGTAAGGCTCAGCAAATACTGCAGGTCAGCTTTCAGCGCAGCCAAACCCGGATGGCCCACAACGATTTCGGAATGATGTGGTTGTTGAGCATTGGCAGTCGCAAGGCCAAGGCACAGACAGGCGATTGTTGAGATGCGTCGAATCATGGGGCGTTGATCTCGGATACTTCGAAAGATAGGCTGGATCAGCAACTGTGAAAGACTGTGAAACTTCAGAACCCGGTCCCGACATTGGTCAAAAGCCCGCGACAGCGTGTTAGGCTGATTCGTGGCCGCAGACAATGGATTTGTCAACGTTGCCCAACTGCCGCGAGCCAGAACCGTTCGCAATAAATGGTTAGTTACTCCAGTCCACGCATTCTATGACAATAAGCCAAATAACGTAAAGGCAGGCTTGGCCGGAGTTTGGTGACATTCCCGGCGTGCCGGAAACAGGAAAATGCCATTCGCAGAGTCCAAATCATGCGGTACAAGCGGGGTGTCGATTTCATCAGCCGCCCGGTACTAGCCGCAGGATGCCGGCAAAATGACCGAGGCGATAGCCTGGGCTGTTAAAAACGTGGTGTTGTAGCGAAACCTAGTTCGCGCAAGTTTTGTTCCGGGCCATTCGGGTACCACCGCTTGAAGTTCAGGCTAGCGGTGTCGCTTTAGCGATCGGAAACCGCTCTCACGGGTTCTGTTCACAAACGACGTTGGCCGTGGCTTGCTCGTGCCATAGCGGTTTCCGATGGCTACGCCACACAGCAAGGCTGCGCCATGCTGATGCCACCCGCCGGGACGGACGCGGATACCAAAATTCCTCAAACACCGCTGTCACGGCTGAAGTGGACGTTTAGACGCTGTCGTGACTGTGGCCCGAAAATCCCATTCCGCCTTGAATTTCGCCGCGTGGGGCCGGCTTTTTCCGGAAGATTACCAACACAGGACGATCGGCCTTTCGATCCAGCAGCTCGGCCACTTGGGCATCCACAGAGTCGGCAACTTGCAAAGCTGATGAGGCTGCGGAGCTGGCCCCCTGACGATGCACGATCTGACGATCTGCGGCTTCGGCAATCTGTGTCGCGGGAACAGACGTGACTTGAATCGAATGCTCTTTGGGAAGCACGACAAACACTTCCCCAAAGAACTTATCAGACTGCGTGGGCGTCTGCATTGACTCAGCAAAGCGGTTCAATAGCTCTTGGCGGTCAAAACCCGCAATTTGTTCCGGATTCCACTCCGCCTCCACATCCGCTGATTCAACGCTCAACGCCTCCAGAAACTCAACCGACGATGCTCCAGATGCCATTAGCAGTTCCAGCGATTCTTCGTCCTGAGTCGACGGCTGGCCTTCGCTGAGCGTGTGAATTTGCAGGCCACGCTGATCAACCGCGTCTCGCAGCCCGGCAGTGACCAGCTGCATTCGCTGTTCAGGCACCGTCACCACCACCACTTCCCACTGCTGTGGGTCGTGCGTTCGAAACGCCAGTGATGTCGCGGTTGGTCGCGCATTCGCCTGATACGCGACAATCGTCGCCGCAACTAGCATGACGGCACATGATGTGGCGAGCAACGCTGCAGCACGCCCGAAGTTATAAGGTCGTGGCGCACTGCTCTCAGAACTCACGAGCCCAGCTTGCTCACTTCGAATCTGGTTCTGAACGCGAACCGCAAAACTGTCTTCCACGGCCGAAACCGGCAGCTGACGCAACGAATCCCCAAGGCTGTGCCACGATTTTTGCAACGCAACCGATTCTGCAAGGCTCATCTTCGCCAAAAACTCAGCGTCGGAATTCGCAGCGCCAAAATCACGCATCAGCTGATCTTCAGACGAAGAACGGTTTGGGGGTCGGGAAGGCATGGTGAGACGGCTAGGAAGGAAAACTGAAGGCGCAGAAGCTGGTCACGCTGTTGGACGCTGGCTGACGGCAGGGAGTTCCCAGAGTTTCGGAACTCTCCCTAACCTGATTGAAATGAATAGCTTACGCGAATCGGAGAACGAAAAAAGCCGGCTCAGAAGAGCCGGCTTTGTCTGACGCATTCGCGGGGTCGGATTATGTTTCCTGCGTGAACATCTGACTTGTTGGGTCGGCAAACTCCGCCATCACGGCGGCAACATCAGCGGGCAAGTCAGCCTCATTGAGATTGGTTGCTGGCTGTTCACCGATTTCCGCCGGACGTGGTGAAGACTCAGATTCCGCAGCGTCTGCTGAATTCGGAACATGTTGCTGAGCCGACGTGAGCGATGCCAAAGCGATCGAAGGCACAGCATTCCCCGGCTGCGACTCAGGTTCCTGAGTCACGCTGGCAACCGTATCGACCGTAAACGATCGAGAATTACTCCAGCCACTGGCGGTCCCCTGCGTATTGAAGGCTCGCACCCAATATCGATATGTTCCGTCATTCAACGAGGACGTGTAGACAGCAAGATCTCCTGTTCGATCGAGCTCAAGTGTTTCGACCTGAAACACGATCGATTCCTGTCTCAACAAATCTCGCACCAAAATTTCGTAACGCACGCTGCTGGCTGTATGTTGCCATTGGAAGGTGACCTGAGACTGAGTGACCGTTCCTTGAGGTAGCATCGCGACCGGGGTTGTCGCATTCGGCACATCGACGGTGAACGTATAGTAGTCGCTCCACGGTCCGAGCTCACCCACGGAATTCACACCCTGCACGCGAACACGGTACGCCTGTTCTGCCAAAGTGTTGGTGATCCGGAACTGCTGCTCCGTCAAACCCTGCACATTGACGATCGATTCTCCCGTGCGGACAACTTCCAGTTGCAATTTGTAGGTGCTGGCTCCGCCCAACGAAGTCCACGTAATCGTGGGCGTGGATGTTCCCACTGCACCACCAGAAGCTGGCACAGGGCCGGTGATGGTTGGCTTAGCGGGCCCTGGAACGTCCAGCGAAAATTCAATCGGACGGCTCCACTCACCCACTTCACCCGCACTATTAAAGCCTCGCAACCAAGCTTTGTAGGTCCCTTCGGGCAATCCCTCATCATGAGTGTACGACGTACCAGCCGGAATATCATTCACTCGAATGATTTGCGATACGTTTCCAGAAACGGCGTTGACCCAGAGATCAAATGTGGTGGCACCCGGTACTGCATCCCACGTAAACACTGGGAAGTCGCTCTTGACAGCGACATCACCAGTTACGGGAACTGGCCCGGTCAGTGCCGGACGGCCCGGGGCGGCGATATCGATGTCAAAATCAAACCGTTGACTCCACGCACTGTTGGCTCCCACAGACGACGTCGCCTGCACCCAAACGCCATACCTTCCTTGCGGTAAGCCATCGGTGAAGGAATACGTTGTGGTTGTGAGTCCCTGTTCCTGAACCACGCGAGACTGGCCAGTGCTGAGATTATTGACCCAGACGTGGAACGTTGTACCCACCGGAAACTCTTCGGCCGTACTGGCCCAACCGATGGTTGGATTCGTGCCCTGATTTTCGACGTACGTCACCACGGCCGGTCGAGCTGGCGTCGGAACATTGACTTCGAAGGCTACGCCTTGGCTCCACTGTGATAATTCACCAGCGGAATTCACACTTCGTACCCACGCTGTGTAACGGCCGTTCCGCAAAGCAATGAAGTGCGTGTAAGACGTGGAGTTGTAATCGGTGAGTCGAATCACGCGGTTGTTGACCGTTGATGCTGATCCACCTTCGTTCCCTTCGGGCACTCGGCCAACCCACAGTTGATAGGTCGATCCGCCAGGGGCCGTCCAAGCGAATTCTGGAAACGCATTGGACGTCACGGCTGCGGCTGGCCGGATGAGTGTTGGTCGGTCGGGCGTAGGGATCGCGTCGACGGTGAACTGAACCTGCTCACTCCACGGTCCCGCTTGATCAAAAGCATTGTAAGCTCGCACCCGAACCGTGGCGGCTCCTTCCGGGAACGTCTGTGCAAAGGTGTGCGTAATGTTGCCGACGGTGGCATTGCTGGCCGGCACAATGGCGCTATACGTTCGGGTGCCAGAACGAGCATCAATTTCGTACTGCAATGTCTGAGCGACGGGTGTCCACGCAAACCGCGGGCTGCTGCTCGTGACGATCAGACCGGCAGTTGGAAAGGTGACAACCGGGGCGATGGGAATGGCGGGAGTGCCGATCGCGAAAATCACGGGATCACTCACCGCTCCACCCTGTCCGCCGGTGTTAAATGCCCGAACGGTGGTCTCGTAAACACCATTCGGCAGCTGCCCCGGAAAGGTGAACGCGTTGACTTGCAGGCCCGTCTGCGTTCGCGTGACCTGACCGGTCAGGCGATTCGTCACTGTCAGCGTGACATTGTCTGTATTGTTACCGGTCGTCCACGTGAATTGCGGATTATTGCCTTCGACGATTCCGACGGGAGCCGTGACCGTTGGTTTTCCGGGAAAGAACTCGTCGTCATCGATTGATGTGACACTGATGGCGGTGTCCGCGACGCCACTGACGGACGGATCACTGATTGCCGTATCGATCGCAAACACAACGTCGGTCTGTTGATCTCCATCGCCGATCAAATCGAACACGCCGGTCAAAGTGACGGTTTGACGAACGTCCCAATTCTGCGGCGTGAATGTCAGAGTGGCGTCCGACACGATCACTTCACCGGTATCGTTACTTGTGACATCGATCACAACGTCACTCAGTGGCTGTGACGCCAACACGACCGAAATCGTATCGCTCTGGCCGGAGTCTGTAACCACAGTCGCGCCACCAGACTGAGAAATGATCGGCCCCACAGTTGGTTCTGTTCCAAAGAAACGAATTTCATAGGAGTTCAGAGTCCCCACATCCACAGCAGTGCCATCGACAACCGAAAGTGTCCATGTGCCTTCGGACGATTCATCCCAGTTATTGTTGGTTGTGAACACGCGGTTCACATAGGCAGCGCCGGGGTCAGTCAGCCGCGTCTCAGCCAGCACCGATTGCGTTCCGGACGGAGATGTCAGAATAATCTCAAGGTCGCCAATGAATGTGTGCGCCGCATTCAGAACCAGCTCAACATATTCCAACGACGGAATGGCTTCACTGGCGGCAACCGCGACTGTGCTACTGACGCCTGCGGCCGAATTGTCTGGAATTGCCAGATTCACCGTCTGCACGCCCGTTGTGCGAGTCAATTCAGGTGTCAGTGGAATGTGGGTCAATGCGGCACCAACGGCCGCCGCCGCGTCGATTTGACCGAAACCATAGCGATGACTGACCCAAATTCCCGCACCATTCTGAGCCCAGCTGGCGTCGTTGGGATCGATGCGTTCGGAGGTATGAGCGAGAATGTCTGTGACGTCGCGGTAACTGAGGTTCGGATTCGCTTCCAGCATCAACGCGATGATGCCGGAAACAAGAGGAGCGGATGATGACGTCCCGCCGAAAGTATCGGTGTAGTTGGTCGGATCGTAACCTGCAACGCCGGTTTGGTCAGTGGTGGTAATTCCGAGTGTGCCGCCGTTCGACGGAGCGGCCACAACAATGGACGCACCAACAGTGCTGTAGTCAGCCAACACACCTTGGTTTGTGGAGGCCGCAACGGTAATGGTGTGCCGAGAAGCCTGCAGCGGCGCATAGTTTGTGTTGGAAATGGGGCCGCTATTTCCTGCAGAGAAAACAATCACGCTTCCGAGTCCACCGCGACCGTTCGTGGCTGTGTCCTGCACGGCTGCCAGTGCTTGAGGGCCTTCATTGGTGATTCGAAACAGATTCCCCGGTCCCCAGCTGTTGTTGTAGACGTCAATGATATCTGAATTTTGGCTTAATGCTTCGGCAATGTCTTGATCCGTGATTGGTCCGGCAATCAATCGGTGAGCCACGATCTCAGCATTGTAGGCAGCGCCCGTGGAACCAATACCGTTGTTGCCAGCACCAGCAGCGACTCCAGCGACGGCAGTACCGTGGTTTTCTGTTGGGGTATCCGGGTTAGGATCGTCGTCGTCACCATTCCAGTCGCGGTCAATGGTCGTGTTTGTGTTGGCACGCAGGTCTTCATGGTCCGTTTCCGTTCCGTCGTCGACAATCGCGATGGTGACGCCAGTTCCTGTATAGTTGTCCCACACAGACTCAATGTTCGCGTGGGCACCCGCTGTTCCTCCACCTTGCCCTGTGTTCAACAGGTGCCACTGGTTTGTGAACAAGGGGTCATTCGGGATCGCAAATGTGGAGTACTGAATCCGAACGTTCGGATGCAGGTACTGAAAGTCCGGCAACGCAGTGAAGGAATCTGCCGCCTGCTGTAAAGTCAGGCCGTCATCGAATTTCAGCGTGTAAGCATTGTCGACAAACGCCGAGGCGACAACACTGCTGGCTCCGGTCGCTGCCTGAAGCGTATTGGCATTCTGCGCATTACTGAACGCGACCAGATACGAGTCGACGGTTTCAGCGTCATCGAGCTCCTGAATAATCGTGGAATCATACAGAGAACCTGCGACATCGGCGGCGAGTAGAAGTCGAGCTTCCACCGCTTCCGTCGCCCCAAGGCGATGGGCCGCTTTGGCCATGGAGCGGCGGCCATGTTTTTCAGAAGAAACACAGCTGCGAAGAAACGCAATCATTTCGTTGACAGACTTCATGAGCGGCAACCCTACTTAACAAATTTCGTGCTGGTCGGTGCTGCACCGCGAACAAAGCGCGCATTATGTGCGTCCTGCCCTGAAGACGGTGCATTCATTCAATCTATCGGACGCATATGTCACCCACAAACCAACAGAATAAAGCGGAACGCCCGGAATTTGGAACAAATCCGGACTCCCGCGGCGTGCATCGGAGCAGATAAAACGCAAAGTCCCTGCTTTCGGAACCTTTCCCACCAAACACGGCCACAACACTCCAACACCCCGCAAATTCTGCCGATTTGCGATTCCGCTGCCGCAACTGCAAATCAATCAACTATTTTTGGCAACCCACAGTCAGAATACTCAACATTGGATATGTGGCTGACGCGAGTGGCCTTTTCCAAGACCAAACACAGCCAGCCTTCAGAATTGGCGTCCTAACAACTAGATTTCCGCTCTCATCACCTCGCAAGCACCGATTCCGCCGATACTGCTTACGCTACCGATTCCCGTTCACACACCTAAGGGTAAACGACTCATGTCTGAGACAGAACACTCAGCATCTAAAGACTTCGTGCGTCAAATCGTCGAAGCCGACATCGCTTCCGGAAAATGGGACGGAAACGTCCAAACACGATTTCCTCCAGAGCCCAACGGCTACCTGCATATTGGCCACGCCAAGTCCATCTGCCTGAATTTCGGCATCGCCGCAGAATACGGCGGACGGTGCAACCTGCGCTTCGATGACACCAACCCCGAAAAAGAAGAAGTGGAATACGTCGAATCCATCAAAGCCGACATCAAATGGCTGGGATTCGACTGGGAAGATCGCATCTTCTTCGCATCCGACTACTTCGAACAAATCTACAACTGGGCCGAACAACTGATCACAGACGGCAAAGCCTACGTCTGCAGTCTGTCGCTGGAAGAAACACGCGCCGGCCGCGGCACGCCTTCAGAACCCGGCGTCGACAGCCCAGATCGCAATCGCAGTGTCGCAGAAAACCTCGACCTGTTTCGCCGCATGCGGGCCGGTGAATTCGAAGAAGGCGCCTCTGTGCTGCGCGCCAAAATCAATATGGCTCACAAAGTCATGCTGCTACGCGACCCGATCATGTATCGCATCCGCAAGGTCGAACACCATCGCACCGGCCACACATGGTGCATCTACCCGACCTACGACTTTACACATGGTCAGTCCGATTCGCTGGAAGGCATCACGCACAGCATCTGCACGCTGGAATTCGAAAATCGGCGACCGCTGTACGACTGGTTCTGCGAAAACCTGAAGATTCACCATCCTCAGCAGATCGAATTCAATCGCCTGAACCTGACCTACACCATAATGAGCAAACGCCGACTGCTGCAATTGGTCAACGATGGACACGTGAACGGCTGGAACGATCCGCGCCTGCCGACGATCTCCGGCCTGCGTCGACGCGGCTACACCGCAGAATCCATTCGCAGCCTATGCACAACTGTCGGCGTGACCAAACACAACGCGATGACGGACATGGTGGTCCTCGAAAATCAAATTCGTGACGAACTGAATAAATCGGCCGACCGACGCATGGCCGTGCTTGACCCATTAAAGGTGGTGATCACCAATTATCCGGAAGGTCAAACAGAACCACTGGATGCCGTGAACAATCCGGCCGACGAAACTTCCGGTTCTCGCCAGGTTCCCTTTGGCCGAGAAATCTATATTGAGCGCGACGACTTTATGGAAGATCCGCCGAAGAAATTCTTCCGCTTGGGCCCAGGTCGAGAAGTCCGACTGCGCTGGGCGTACTTCGCCACCTGCACAGATGTCATCAAAGACGACGACGGCCAGGTCACCGAAATTCACTGCACCTACGATCCCGCCACCAAAGGCGGCGATTCACCGGATGGTCGCAAGGTCAAAGGCACAATCCATTGGGTGAATGCCGCAGATGCTGTCGACGCCGAAGTCCGACTGTACGACCATCTGTTCTTAACCGAAGACCCGGATGAAGTGGCCGACGAATCGCTAGATTGGCGATCAAACCTAAACCCGGATTCCCTGCGAGTTGTCACCGCTAAACTGGAACCCGCACTGGGCACAGTTGAGCCGGGCTATCGTTGTCAGTTCGAACGCACGGGCTACTTTTTCGTCGACGAAGACAGTTCTTCCGAACGCCCAGTCTTCAACCGCATCGTGACATTAAGAGACAACTGGGCGAAACAGCAGAAGAAGTAATTCGACAGTCCCGGCCGAGACGACAGACGACAGACTGCGGGTGGCACGGCTTGGCGTTCAGCCAAGCTGTGTCGCTTTAGCGATCGGAAACCGCTCTCAACGCAACTCTGGTGTAGACCAGCCGCCATTGGATGGGATACCGTAAGAGCGATTCACCATGGCTGCGCCACCCACTTCACCGCTACGGAAGCCGCAATCTAAAAACCGCACGTCCTTCAACCGCACTCCGAAAAACCCCGTCATGTCTTCTCCTGAATTGCTCACAGTACTCCAAGCTGCCGGCGGCGTTCTGTCCGCAGACAACACCACAATCGAACACTTCGGCAACGTCGCAGCGGAACTGCAGGCGGCCCAAACGTCTGCCGTTGCATGCCCAGTGCCGCAGCTGATTCGGATTCGCGCCATAGGCAAAGATCGCGCCAAATTTTTGCACAGCTTCTGCACCAACAATGTTTCCGCACTGCAGCCCGGACAAGTCTGCGAAGCCTTCTTTACGGACGTGAAAGCCAAAGTGCTGGCTCATGGTTGGATCTTGGCAACGGCCGACGCTCACGAAATCTGGATGCTACCCGGAGACGAACAAGCGTTACTGACACACCTCAATCGCTACATCATCACGGAAGATGTCACGATTGAAAGCGTGACCGAAGTCACCGCCCTGGCGATCATCGGTCCACAAGCTCACACGTTGGCCCAGTCCGTCAACAGTACTCTGAATGCCGCCACCGATACGGGCATTGTCACGCCAGACTTCGCCGCCTTGGCCACAACGTGGCATCACAATCCAGTGATATTCATCTCCGTACCACAGCAGACAGCAGCCGCGACATGGCACAGCTTGATCGCTGCCGCAGCCGTACCGGCGGGCAACGCCGTATTCCAACACATCCGAATTCTGGAAGGCTATCCGCTGATCGGCACCGACTTAAACAACGACAACATGGCCCCCGAAGCGGACCGCAACCAAACCGCGATTTCGTATACCAAAGGTTGCTACCTCGGCCAAGAACCGATCGCTCGACTGGACGCCATGGGACACGTCAACCGAAAACTCTACACGGCAACCGCAGCGATCGATTCTGGAATTGACTCAAACGGTGCGGTCGCGGACATTCCCGTGCCAACATCCGTATCACAGATCGCAGCCGACACGATTCCCGTGTTGATCGTACTGCCTGTCAAGAAGGTGGTCCCGGACCAAGAATTCCCAGCAGCTCTGCCAGACGGAACCGCAATTCGATTGACCGTCTCGTAGTTCCGTGGCCTACGCCTCAGCAAAGAACAACCAGTCGGTTTGTTCGTGATCCACCAGCGAATTGAACGTCCGAATGGGCTCCACCTGCACAGTGCCAAACACGCTGCGCAGCGCTTCAGAAAAATCGCTGCTTTCCGCGTAGGACCAAACAGCCAATACGCCGCCCGGATTCAGATGTTGCTTGGCCTGCAACAATCCTGCAGCCGTATAGAACGCATGCTCCACTTCGGCCAGCTGATCCGCTGGAGAATGATCCACGTCAATGACGATCAGATCAAATTTGTCCGCAGCAGGCAGCATCAGTCGAGCATAAACATCGCCCGGGGTCAGCCGCAAATTCGGGGCCGCGTTCAGCTCAACCGACAGCGGAATCAAACCTTCGCTCAGCCAGTCAAGCACCTGCGGCAGGTACTCCACAACTTCCACGGTTGCGACGTTGCAGTGCTGCAGCAGTTCCCACGCCGTGTACCCCAGACCGAAACCGCCCACCAGCGCATTCAGCCCGCTGCCACCATGAATCTCGACAGAGCGATTCGAAATCGCTCGTTCGGAATCCGTGTTATAACTGCTCATCAGGAACTCATGATTCAGCGTCACTTCGGTGACCACCGTTCCCGGCGCAGACAGCAATTCGCGGCGCCGCAAACACAGCAAACCCAAGGCCGTGTCTTCGTACGCCAAAATTTCCAAGTTGGGAGTGTTCACTGGATTTCTCCACGTTGGAAAAGTTCTTCGAGTTCAGATAAAGCAAAGCATACCGCAGCCGCAACAAGATCACGGTCAGACGATCGCCGCAATGTCAAAGAAACCCAGCTGTTATATCAAAGCAACATTCGTGAAAATGGTTCTTCTGGGAGCAAACCTCAACCCATTGTATCCACTGGAGCTCGGCGAACGCCCGCTGCACCACGCTGCAAGAAGGCCTGATTAGGCTGGGTAACGGTCTTGCTGGAATTCGGTGCAGATCCGTTGGCCCACAGCGATGCGGGACGCACGCCGCGAGAAAGCGTCGAAGACCTGATCGCGGGCAAGGAAGCCAGTGATTTCTATTCCGTCGCCGACATGGAACAGGAACGAAAAGACAACGCCCCAATCCTGCAACTGCTGGAACAAGCGGAACAAAACTTCCGACAGTAAACAAACACAAAGACCGCATTTTGCCACGCCACGAATCACCCATCGGCCTCCAACGGCTTCGGGAAGACGAGCACTCAAATTTCAAATCAGGTGCTCAACGCCTTTCGGCATCTGAGGAATGATCACCGCCGTTTGGACAGGCGGTGCGGAAATGTGATCGTCGGTGCTCAACGCCTTTCGGCATCTGAGGAATGATCACAATCCATCGCTGCCAGCTTTGTGTTTGGCGGCAACACGTGCTCAACGCCTTTCGGCATCTGAGGAATGATCACGGTCGCAATGAGTGGACTACAGGCCCAGATCATCAACGTGCTCAACGCCTTTCGGCATCTGAGGAATGATCACTCAGATCTAACATCATCAATCCCTTTCAGAGGTCGTGCTCAACGCCTTTCGGCATCTGAGGAATGATCACATGGGACACAAAAGCGACGTATGATTTTTGCAACAACGTGCTCAACGCCTTTCGGCATCTGAGGAATGATCACTGGCAGCGTGGATAGATGGGGTATTGCGTGTGGTCTTGTGCTCAACGCCTTTCGGCATCTGAGGAATGATCACCGTTCGTTATCCCGCTGACTGCGAGGAATCCCAGTCGTGCTCAACGCCTTTCGGCATCTGAGGAATGATCACGTGGCGATATCGCCTATACTAATAACATGAGAGACGGTGCTCAACGCCTTTCGGCATCTGAGGAATGATCACACGGGTGGCAACGGCTTCAAGGTTAACGACTGACGAGTGCTCAACGCCTTTCGGCATCTGAGGAATGATCACCGGCGGGCAGTAGGTCGGTCTGGTTTGGGGGTCATGGGTGCTCAACGCCTTTCGGCATCTGAGGAATGATCACTGAAGCATAAACGTGTGATGGCTTTTGGCTAATTGGTGCTCAACGCCTTTCGGCATCTGAGGAATGATCACATCACGATTAACTGGATCCCTGTTCTCGGGGCTGTGTGCTCAACGCCTTTCGGCATCTGAGGAATGATCACGGAGTCCAAAGTCTCTTACCCAGCGAAACCCGGAAAGTGCTCAACGCCTTTCGGCATCTGAGGAATGATCACGCGGCGGTCAGCATCGTGGACTGCCCGAGCTTAAGTGTGCTCAACGCCTTTCGGCATCTGAGGAATGATCACATGATCTTTTCCGTTCTGTAAACAATAGGACCACGTGCTCAACGCCTTTCGGCATCTGAGGAATGATCACCTAGCCGCGTCT
>JBDNHJ010000365.1:0-15367 GCA_041688835.1 Fuerstiella sp. | reverse complement strand
CTTCAGCTGATTCTTGGGGTGCAGCAGTCGCAGGCCTTTCAAAAACTGTTTGCGGAATTCCACACGCAGAACATCCGCGTCCACCAGCCAGCCGGGACGCCCCGGCAGGCGATGGCGTGGTACGCGGACTCTGAGATCAACTCGCTAACCGCCGAGGTCGGCTAATGAGCAACAGTCAACGGCTGCGACCAATCGTTCTCCGAGCGGCAGCTCGCATCGGCAGTCGGCCGTCCGACCTTCAGCGACTTCCACGCCGTGTGAAACAGCAGATTAAACATCACCTTCCGGTTACCCAGCGCCAGCGACGACAGTTCCTCCGGCATCGTGAACACGACTTGATAATAGTCCACGCCGGGCACGATCTTCTTCATCGCCGAATCCACCCACGCCGCCCGAGACGCGCCGCGACACTGCGGACAGTGCCGATCGCCGCACGAGTTCGCAATGCGAATTCCCGAATCGCATTGCGAACACCAGTGCCACGACGCGCCCAACGCCGGCGTGCGGCACACCGAAATCTTCGACAACACACTCTGCACTGTCCTAAGAAACGGAATTGGGCCCGGATCGTTTGCGTTCGCAGAATTCCATGAACCGGGCTGGCACTCTCCGAAGGATGGCGTCGAGGCTATTGAGAAATCCATCGACCATCTGCAACGGATCCTCTATGAACCGGAATGTCGGGCAATGGATTGCGAGTCACTTCTGGAAGTCCTGCCTGCTGTCAAAGAACGTCTGCTTCCACAGTTGAGTAAGTACCGACAGTTCGTCAATATCCGCCAAGTCGCGTGGCGAGTGAAGCGATATCGTGACGGCGACAATCTCTGGTGCGTCACCGGCCTCCTGCGAGCCGACCAGGGTTTCCGACGGACTCGAGGCTACAACGATATGCCCAAGCTCATCGACGCTCATAGGAACGACGTCCTTGACAAACAAACTCAACCACGATGAAATAAAATCTCGGTACCATTCCGTCACTCAAGTTTCAACTATCAACAAAACATTCTTTCGCTGTCTGTCGACCCCAATTCCGAATGACAAATTTTATCAAGCGTCAAATAACTGTTTTCGTGCTGCAAGTACTCACAGTTATTGTGTTTGGTTGTGATGCAGCAACTCTTCATGGAGCAGAAGAATTCAGAGATGATACTGCGGTCAAGGGGACAGAATCGCTTAGCGAACAAGGCTCAGAGTCGAAGCTTTCCCGAGGTCTCATCATTAATTGGGACTGCAGTGAGTGGTTCGTGAGAAGGAGTCCGGAAGAAATGACGATTGCGGGACTGCAAACTCTCGTTGATCAATACGTTGGTACGCAGGTATCGACTATTTTCTTCAACCCCACCAGCCAGCGTACCGCCTATGACAGCCAAGTACGCGAGAGTTTCTGGGACAACAATGAAAAGGTGGACCATTCGCTGATCAAGAATACGCGGCTGCTGTATCAAAAGGGCATTGATCCCTATCAGGTCTGGATCGCCCGTTGCCGAGAGAAACAGATTTCTCCCTGGATTTCCATGCGTATGAACGATCTCCATAACACCGACGATCCCAACTCCTTTACGCACGGTCGTTTTTGGCGCGAGCATCCAGAATATCGGCGGGTTCCTGGTTCCAAGCGAGGTTACAGTGATCAGGCTTTGGATTATTCCATCAAGGAGGTTCGCGATCACAACATGGCTTTGATCCGTGAATTACTTGATCGCTATGATCCCGATGGGATTGAACTGGACTTCATGCGATCTTCTTATCACTTCAAGCCCGGGCATGAAAAACAGGGCGCTAAGATTATTCTGGAATTCATCCGACAGGTTCGGCAGCTGACAAATGAATGGACGCTCCACAGGGGCCACTCCATCAAGTTGGCTGTGCGTGTGCCAGCGGTTCCCGAATATGCCCGTGGCATGGGACTGGACGGCATTGCGTGGGCTCGCGCCGGTTTGGTGGATATGTTAGTGCCGACGCCGTTTTGGGAGACAGCTGATTTTGATATCCCGATAGAACGGTGGCGAGAGCTGCTGGGAGTGGACGCCGATAAAGTCATTTTGGCTGCTGGAATGGAAGGCAACATACGTGGCTGCCGCATGCCCAGCGAATTGATCGTGAACAACTGTGAGACCATGCGAGGTTTTACCGCAGCCACGCTCGATCGAGGAGCGGATCAGATCTATCTTTTCAATCATTTCACCACTCCCAGCAAACAGGGTCGGGGGCGTATCTTTTATGAAGCTGGACAACTGAAGACGGTAGTCGATCAGCCTCGTCGTCATATCGTAACGTTTCACGATATTGTGCCACCGGGTGTCGTTAAAGCCACGGCTCTACCTTTCCTGATTAATAGCCCCAGCAACCCAGCACAATTTCGCATCCACACCGGGCCAACATTATCTAGGGGGCACGTCACCATACGAGTCGGTTTGGCTCAAAAACCTGATGTCAATAAGGTTAAGCTGGCAGCTCGTATGAACTCTGTTGAATGTACGCCTCTGGCCGACAATGTAGACCTTGATCGTTTTCCGGTGTCCAATCCCAAACGTGTTCAGTATGCTGCGACAGCTGCAACAGCCGTCAAACGTGTGCTGCAGTTTGACGCGCCCGCATCCGCCCTTCAACGTGGGTATAATCTGGTGGAAGTGTTCTTAACCCAGGAAACGCAGCAAAAAATCGTCTGGGTGGAAATCTATATTGTTCCGGATGCCTGATCGCCGGCCAGCGCAGTGACGGTCTGTATTATCGAAGTCTTGCTGTTTGTCACTCACAAAGGACCTGACTTCGCGGCTCAAGCCTTCGAAAGAGTTGATGACTGTTTAGTACCAACGAACGGGACTGCTGGTGTCGACAGTGTACGATGAGACACTTAGCTCTTCTTTTTGTCCTGATACTGGCCGTCACCGTCGATGCCGCTGACCGAACGCAAGACGGGTGTTCTACCGTCAGCAAAAACGACGTCGCAGAAATGGTCGCAGAAATCGTCATAGAAATTGCGAACTGGGACATTGATGAAATCGCAACCTCGTTTACGCGGGAATCATGGGAAACCAGGACTGTCAACGCTTATGGATACCTCAACACAGAATTCCGACGATGCCCGTAACCCGCATGTCTGGGCGACGGTCGGCGATTACGACTTTAAGCTATGGGATCGATACCTCAAGAACTTCGTGCCTCCGGACTCCTTCGATGCGCATGCTCATCTGTGGCGAGTGAAGGATTTGGGAATGCCGACCCCTTCGCTTGTGACTGCGGGACCAGCGGATGTGACTCGGGCGGTTTATGACGAACGGCTCTCGATGTGGATGCCGGATCGTTGTCCGACGGGTGGGCTGTTCTTTCCGTTTCCAACCCGAGCACTCGATGTTGACGCCGCAAATCTTCATCTCGCTGTCGAGATGAAAAACGACCGACATTCACGAGGGCTGATGATCGTCACACCGCGACAGGAGCCAGCGGACGTTGAGCGGCAGGTCATCGACGACGGCTTCGTCGGCTTCAAGGTCTATCACCTCTTCGCCGAACGAGAGGACACGCTATTCGCTCCCACGGAAGATTTCATTCCGGAATGGGCGTGGGAACTCGCCGATCAGCGCGGTTTGGTCATCATGCTTCACATGGTCCTTCCGCGAGCCCTTGCTGAGTCGGCGAACCAGTCGTACATCCGCAGCCGCTGTGAGCAATATCCGGGGGCCAAGCTGATTCTCGCCCACGCCGCTCGCGGATTCTGCGGTCGCCACACGGTTGAAGGGATCGGCTCATTACGCGGACTGGACAACGTCTACTTCGACACATCGGCGGTTTGTGAACCGGAAGCGTTCGAAGCTATTTTGAAGACGTTTGGACCGACGCGTCTGTTCTTCGGCACCGATTTCTGTATCACCGAAATGCGGAGCCGTTGCGTCAATCTGGCCGACGGATTTCTGTGGCTCGATGAAATCAGGCCCGACTTCAGCCGCTCGCGTTTCGCAAGGCCGACGCTGCTGGGTATCGAGTCCTTACTGGCGCTCCGACAGGCGTGTGCAAACCAGCATTTGACCGATGGTGATGTGGAAGAGGTGTTCTGCCTTGGCGCTCGGCGAGTGCTCGGACTGCCTCTTCCTCGAAGCATGCCCAATGTGCAGGCAACTTATCGTGAAGCCAAAACGATCATTCCCGGAGGCACACAACTGCTCAGCAAACGGCCGGAAATGTTCGCGCCCGACCAGTGGCCAGCCTACTATCGCGAAGCTCGCGGCTGTGAGGTGATCGACATCGAGGGCAACCGGTTCATTGACATGAGCCTGGGCGGAATTCTCGCCTGCATCCTGGGTTACAGCGACCCGGACGTGAACGCCGCCGTCATGCGTCGCGTCAGCCTCGGTGCGATGTCCACACTACAAACAGCTGACGAAGTCGAACTGGCGAAGCTGCTGTGTGAGATCCATCCGTGGGCACACAACGCCAGGTTCACTCGCGCCGGCGGCGAATCGATGACCGTTGCGGTCCGAATCGCCCGAGCATTCACCGGTCGCGACAAGGTTGCGATATGCGGCTACCACGGCTGGCATGACTGGTATCTCGCCGCGAATCTTTCTCATCGCGACTCGAATGGCAACGAGGGTCAACTCGACGGCCACCTGTTGCCTGGACTGGAACCTCGCGGCGTGCCGACCGGTTTAAGCGGCAGCACGCTGACGTTTCACTACAACAATCTCGAAGAACTGGACTCATTGATTGCACAGCACGGTAGCGAACTGGCGGCCATAGTGATGGAGCCGACTCGACACTCGGATCCGGAGCCCGGCTTTCTGGAAGGCGTCCGACAACGCTGCGACCGACTCGGAACACCGCTGATTTTCGATGAGATCTCCATCGGCTGGCGACTGGGTCTCGGAGGAGCTCACCTGAAATACGGCGTGGTTCCCGACATTGCCGTGTTTGCCAAAGCGCTCGGCAACGGATTTCCCATCGGCGCAATCATTGGGAATCGCGACACGATGCAGGCAGCGCAGTCGACGTTCATCTCCAGTACGTTCTGGACCGAAGGCGTCGGTCCAGCAGCGGCGGTGGCGTGTGTTCGCAAGATGATGACGCACGACGTTCCCGGCCATCTTCGACACATTGGCGAACTGGTAGTGGAAGGCTGGCAGGAACTGGGCCGTAAACACAAGCTTGCGGTTAGAACTCTGGGCCGCCCCGAGTTGGCTCTACTCTCCTTTGAGCACCCTGAATCGGCAGCGATGGTCACACTTATGACTTCGCGAATGCTCCATCGCGGATTCCTCACCGCCGGAGCGTTCAACGCCACGCTCGCGCACGAACCGCGGCACGTGGCCGCCTACCTGTCAGCCCTTGACGAAGTATTCGCGGAACTGGCCGACGCAATCGACGACAACGACATTGCTGCGCGCGTCGGCCCAGTGAAACATACAGGTTTCACGAGGCTGACGTGACCGATTCCACCGCAGAATTAGTCGAGAGACCGAAGGGGTACGAAGCGGTAGCTCCAAACGGACCGCCTGAGCGACCGACGTGCAGCACAGACGAAACTCGCCGCAATGGATGTCGGCTTGTTTTGGAATCTACTGGCACAACGACTGGTCGACGACAGTTCGACGACAGTTCGTCCGGAGAACGATGTCCTGTTTGCGGCCTGTGGGACCGTCGACACAGTGCTTTCCCTACCTTTTGACTCGGTAACTCGTCGCATCGCTGGGGGGTCTCAGCACCCGTCAAGAAACCACCCTTTGATCGTTCTGCTGCCGGAAACTCATACCTTTTTCAATATGCGAAATCTCTGTCATCAATCTCGTGAAGTTACTGGGAATGAGCCCCAATCTGACCGGCCGCGACTGACCGAGCAGATTCGTCGAATCTGTTGAGCGATTAAACCAACCGTTTTTGAATCGTTCAAACGCAGTTGATTGGACGATTTTTCCTTCCCCGGCGTCCATTCGCACGCTATCGTTAAGCCATCGTGTCTAAGTTGCTGGTAACATTCAGACCTGCCGAGATCTATGTTTCGCTTTGTTTTCACCATCCTGATGACTCTTCAAGTGCTTGCCTGCCCGTTCATGGGTTGTGACGAGTGCAAGGGTGGCTCATGCGGTGTAACAACGGTCGTTTCCTCAGACTGCCACTGTTGTCAGCAGCAGGAATCGTGTCCGAAAACTGAACTGCCGGTGAATTCTGATGGCTGTCCGGACTGCGAAATGTGCAATTGCTTCTGTGCCGGAGCCGTCCCTGCACAGAACGTCCAGTGTCCCGACGCGGAAGTCCGCGAGTTGCACGACAGTTGGTTGGTCGGTGCATTTTTGCCCGAGCCATCTCTGACCGCAACTGCGACATCGTTGCGACCGCGGAACTTGCATTCGCCCCCGAATTCACGGGGAAGATCCGTCCATGCGCGGATGGAATGCTGGCTGCTTTAGACGCCCATTGCGCGCAGCTGCCGCTTTTTTCTGTTTAATCGTCCGCCTGAAGTGCTGACGTTTTCCGGCTGCGTAGCTGAATTCTGATTTCGCGTTGCGTCCATCCGGTATCGGTGCGCTGCGCTTCATTATTCACAGGGCGAATGCCATGAATCCTGCTACCGAATCCGCTTCGGCGACCAACGCACAATCTGTTGCGTCGACTATTGAAAACGAGTCTTCACAGACAGACGCATCTGCGTTGTCCCGACGGCAAAACCGAACCTCATGGCCACGACGTATGGTCGTCTACGCCTTCCGTTCGTTGCCGACTGTATTGTTGTTGGCCGCTTTGGGTGGGCTGGCCTGGTGGGGCCATCAATCCGGCTGGGCGTTGCCGAAGTTCTCAGAAGTGACCGGCGAAAGTGCCGCTTTGCCAGACGACTGGTGCGAAGAACACGGTGTCCCGGAATCCATGTGTGTCGAATGCAATCCCGACGAGTATCCTCATCGAACATTGCACGGCTGGTGCAAGGTGCACGGCATTCACGAGTGCCCGCTGCATCACCCCGATGTTGCCGAGTTGAAAGAGTTACCGGAAATCGAGTCGCGGGATGTTGAACGAGCAGCCCGAGCACTCAAGCTCAAGCCGCGTGCCGAAAACAACTTCGCCTGCAATAATCCCGGTCGCAGGATTCAGTTTGCGACGAAGGAAGCCGCCATCAAAGCGGGCGTCGATGTCGAACCCGTGCTGCGATCGCCGGTCGTCGAATCTGTTCAGGCCACGGGCGAGATCCGCTACGACGGAACGCGAATCGCCAGACTTGCGGCCAGAGCAAACGGCACGGTGTGGCGAGTCGAAAAACAGGCGGGCGATGCAGTCCAACAGGGCGAGTTACTGGCACTGATCGACGCGGCTGAAGTCGGGCTGGCGAAAGCCGAACTGCAGCAGGCACTCGCGGAATGGCACTTCAGCACGGCGACTGTCGATCGGCTTCAACCATTGGCGGATTCGGGCGGTGTCGCACGGACGAAGATTCTGGATGCGGAAATTGCCACTCGGACGGCATGGATTCGTGCTCAGCGAGCTCATCAATCTCTGGTTAATCTGGGGCTGCCGTTACCATTGAACAAGGTGCGGGATTTTTCGGAGCAACAACTTGCAAACGCAGTTCAGTTTCTGGGAATTCCGCAGGACGTTGTCAGTCGCCTGAACGCCGCGACGACGACAAGCAATTTGCTGCCGGTGGTGGCTCCGCAATCCGGAACCGTCGTGGAACGTAACATCGTCGCTGGAGAGGTCGTTGACACACAACAGGTGCTGTTCACCGTCGCAGACACAAGTCAGGTGTGGTTGCTGTTAAACATCCCTTTGGAAGACGCCGGGTACATCAGCAACGGGCAATCAGTTGATTTTCTGCCGGACGGCCATCGTGAATCCGTCACTGGCACGATCAATTGGAAGAGCACTTCAGCAGATCAGAAGACTCGAACGGTCAGCGTGCGAGCGACCCTGCCAAATACAGACGGCCACTTGCTGAACGAAACCTTCGGCCAGGGTGAGGTGGTGCTGCGTGACGAACCGGATGCCATCGTGATTCCGAATGAAGCGCTGCAATGGGACGGCAGTTGTCACGTCGTTTTTGTGCGAGACAAAGCGTGGTTCCGCAAAGAGTCACCGAAGTTGTTCCACACGCGTTCTGTCCGGCCCGGTGCAAAGACGGACGACTACACGGAAATCATCGCTGGCGTGCTGCCCGGAGAAGTGGTGGCCACAATCGGCAGCGATGTCCTACGAGCACAGCTTCTGAAGAACAACCTCGGCGCAGGCTGAACATGCGGCCACTGATCCCTCGGTCGAGGGCTTTTTGAATTGCAGATTTATGAATGCAGATTGCAGATTGGAGGAACAATCGCATTCAGAGGTTGCGGATTTCCCTATTCCCGCATTCTCCATTCTCCATTCCCGCAATCTCCAATCTCCAATCGTAAAACATGCTCAACTGGCTCATCAACTTCTCCCTGCGAAACCGAGCCATGGTCCTTGTGGCCGTGGTGGTCGTGATCGTGGCAGGCGCATTTTCGCTGCAGTATCTGGATGTCGATGCCTTTCCGGACACGACGCCTGTGATGGTGCAGATCAATACTGTTGCGCCGTCACTGAGCCCCGAAGAAGTCGAACGGCAGTTGACGTTTCCCATCGAACAGGCGATCGCCGGATTGCCGGGGTTGGAAAAGCTGCGGTCGATTTCTAAGTTTGGTCTGTCGCAGGTTGTGGTGATTTTTGAAGACGGCACCGACATCTATTTCGCCAGACAGTTGATCAACGAACGCATCGGCACTGTCGAACTGCCGGACGGCATCGGACGCCCGGAGATGGGACCGGTGTCGACGGGATTGGGCGAAGTCTTCCATTATGTTTTGACGAAGCCCGGCGTTGATTTTTCGAAGCTTCCCGACAACGTACGCAAGCAGGAGTTAACCGAACTACGCACGATTCACGACTGGATCGTGAAGCCTCAGCTTCGCAGCGTGCCCGGCGTCGCTGAAGTGAACAGCTGGGGCGGATTCGAAAAGCAGTTTCAGGTGCGACTCGACCCAGTACGACTGATTCGTCACGAACTGACGTTTGAGCAAGTTGTGCAGGCTTTAAGAGCCAACAATCGCAACGTCGGCGGCGGCAACATCAATGACACCGGCCGCATGCTGCTGGTCCATGGACAGGGACGAACGGAAAACGTCGAACAAATTGAAAACGTGGTGATCACGGCACGCGATGGAGTTCCGATTCGCATCCGAGATGTGGCAGACGTACAGATCGGGCACGAAATTCGGCAGGGAGCCGTCACGGCGAACGGAAATGGCGAAGCCGTACTGGGACTTGGCTTCATGCTGATGGGAGAAAACAGCCATCAGGTGACTTGGGCGCTCAAGAACAAACTCGACGAAATCAAAACCACGCTGCCGGTCGGTGTTCAGATTCAGACGGTCTATGATCGCACGGAATTGGTCGACCATGTGATCGACACGGTGCGGAAGAACCTATTCGAAGGTGGCTTGCTTGTCGTCGCTGTTCTGTTTGTGTTTCTGGGCAACCTGCGAGCCGGACTGATTGTTGCGATGGCGATTCCGCTGTCCATGCTGTTCGCGTTTTCCGGCATGCTGCAGTTTGGAATCGCGGCCAGCCTGTTAAGTCTGGGTTCCATCGACTTCGGTCTTGTCGTCGACAGTTCGGTGGTGATGGTCGAAAACTGTGTCCGGCGATTGTCGCACGGCATTCCGCCCGGACAAACCAAGATTGACGTGATCCGCGATGCCGCCGTGGAAGTTCGCAAACCGACGATGTTCGGCGAACTGATCATCATGATTGTGTATCTGCCGATTCTCACACTGGAAGGCATCGAAGGAAAACTGTTCCGCCCCATGGCTCTAACCGTGATTATGGCTCTGGCAGGTTCTATGGTGCTGTCCTTGACGCTGATGCCAGTGCTGGCAAGTTACGTGCTGCCCAAGCGACTGGAAGAACGTGAGCCTCTGCTGATTCGACTCGCCAAACAACTCTATCACCCGGTGCTGCATTTCACGATGCGACACAAAGGAGCCGTCATCGCCTTCGCACTGTCGGTCCTGCTGTTTGCGTTCGGCTTCGTCGCTCCCAATCTGGGATCGGAATTCGTGCCGAAGCTTTCTGAAGGTGCTCTGGCAATGAACGTCGTGCGTCTTGCGGGCACGGAGCTGGATGAATCCATCCGGTACAACACGCAAATGGAGCGGGCCATCCTTGAAAAATTCCCGGACGAAGTCATTCATGTGTGGAGCCGCATCGGATCGGCAGAAGTGGCGACCGACCCCATGGGGCTGGAGCTAACCGACCTGTTCATCACGCTGCGTCCTCGCGATCAATGGAAGCAGGCGGCCACGCAGGCCGAGCTGACAGAATTGATTCAACGCGAACTTCGCGACCTGCCGGGACAGCGAATCGCAATGACGCAGCCGATCGAAATGCGCATCAACGAAATGATCTCCGGCGTGCGTTCCGACGTGGCCGCCGTGTTGTACGGCGACGACTTTGATGTGATGGTCGCGAAGGCGCAGGAGATTGAACGCGTGATCCGGTCCGTCGATGGCAGTGCTGACGTCGCCACCGAACAGGTGACCGGGCAGCCGGTGCTGGAAATCAAAGTCAAGCAGGATGAAATCGCGCGCTACGGCATTCCGGCGGACACGGTCCTGAATCTAATCGAAGCCCTAGGCACGTTCCATGTTGGCGAAGTCTTCGAGGGGCAGCTTCGATTTCCGCTGGTGATCCGTCTGCCGGAAAATTCACGGACGAATCCGGAAGTGATCGGCAACATTCCTGTCGCGACGCCGGCCGGGGAACAGATCCCTTTGTCACGCCTCGCGGATATCGCCGTCCGCGAAGGTCCCTCAACCATCAAGCGAGAATGGTATCAACGTCGCATCTCAATCACCGCCAACATTCGAGGTCGCGACATGGGCACATTCGTCGCGGAAGCACGCCGGAAGGTTGCCGACGAAGTGCAGATGCCGGCCGGACGGTATCACATCGAATGGGGTGGCCAGTTCGAAAACCTAGAACGAGCCAAACAACGACTCACCATCGTGGTCCCCGTAGCGCTGGTGCTGATCTTCAGCCTGCTGTACATGACCTACCACAACATCGTGGACGCCATTCGAGTGTTCACCGGTGTACCGTTTGCGTGGACGGGCGGAATCTTCGCGCTATGGATTCGCGACATGCCATTTTCCATTTCGGCCGCCGTGGGTTTTATTGCGCTGTCGGGAGTGGCGGTACTGGACGACATGCTGCTGGTTTCCACGATTCGTCAGCTTCGAAAACGCGGCATGCCGCTGGAACAGGCCGTTGAAGAAGCGGCCCTGACTCGACTGCGTCCCGTCTTGATGACAACGCTGGTGGCGGCTTTGGGATTCGTGCCGATGGCGTTCAATACCGGCATGGGAGCCGAAGTGCAGCGACCTCTGGCAACCGTTGTTATTGGCGGAGTCATCAGTGCGACTATCATGTCGCTGCTGGTTCTGCGCGTGCTGTACATGGTGTTCGACGGTCCCATCGGACGGAAAGAAGAACGCTTGAATGCCGGC
The DNA here is from genome assembly GCA_041688835.1 of Fuerstiella sp. Classification (GTDB taxonomy): domain Bacteria; phylum Planctomycetota; class Planctomycetia; order Planctomycetales; family Planctomycetaceae; genus Fuerstiella. Next base: position 3,863 of record JBDNHJ010000365.1, on the reverse strand, counting down.
GACCAGACTGGTCTCGGCATTCAGAACGAAAACGATGCTCTAAGTTGAGTGTCTCTACTAACCCTGTTGAAAGAGAAGAAAATGTTATTGAGAACACGTTCATGGCTGACCACGCTGACACTCGCCGCAATGGCGGCATTCGTCGCCGGCTGCGCGGGAGAAGCAGAAACGACACAGGTCGTTTCGAATGACGGCCACGAAGAACATTCCGATCACGATCATGACGAACACGACCACAGCGGTTGGTGGTGTCCGGAACACGGAGTGCCCGAAGGCGAATGTTCACGCTGTGATTCCAGCCTGATCGCTGGGTTCAAGGAAAAGGGCGACTGGTGCGACGAGCACGACCTGCCCGCATCGCAGTGCTTCAAATGCGACCCCAAACGAGCCGAGCCATTCATCGCCCGCTACGAAGCCAAGTACGGTGAGAAGCCGCCAGCACCGACGGAATAATTCGCGGAGAATAAACCGGAAGAGAACGGAGGCGACAGCCAGTTGAAGTCTCCCGTTCCTCATCGGTGCCGCAGACGGAAGCGGAAGCAAGCTGCGTGAACGACGAACAGCGGCCGGTTTCGAGCCACTTTTGCGGGTAACTTTTTTTGCGGAGATGGCTTGTGTCACTTACTCATACGGATTTCAGAACTCCCAAGAATCTCACCGTTTGATACCACGCTTCTCATATTCCCATACGTTTGATGACGCACGAATTTCGTGTCATTGGGTCCATACGTTGTCTGGGAATCCGCCTCCATTTGGCGAGGTGTGACTGAACGAGCAGAATCGTCGAATCTGCTGAGCGAAGAATCGAAGAGTTCTTGACACCGGAGTGTCCCGTCGGCAAACGGTGCTGTGCACGCAAGTAGACTCGGGATGGATCTCTCTCGCTACGTCAGAAGACTCGACATCAAGTCTTGTCGGCGGTGATTCTGTTGCCAGACGTCTCTACTTTTTATATTTAACGGCGATCTCCGGCAAGGAGTGCGACTGGATCTATGGCGATTATCTGATGAAGAACGATCAAGTTTCGTTGGTCATCGCGGCGCCACTGGCAACTCGAGATGCCAATATGACGATTCGAAATATTGGCGATTCCATCTTGGACTTGACGCTTAATCATCCCTCAAACGATCAATCCAGCGCGTACATTCCGACGGCTGGGAGATATCTGTTTCGCGACCCCGCTAGGGTTGCGATCGGCGGCGATGGTGATGCTGTGTTCTGGCAGTGCAGGTCGTCGAGATCACCCGCGAAGGGTGTAACCGGCAGCCGCCGGTTAATATGTGAGTGTGAGCGGAGAGTAATTTACCATGGCGTTTCGGTTGGGATGCGTGATTTTGAGTTGCTGAGTCATGTTCTGGTTCAGGAACGTGCGCCAGTGGCTGCTTTGAAAAGCGGCTCGGACGTTCAACATGGAACGTGCTCCCTCGAGCGTCCATCGCATCCCGCTGCGTTCCATTGGGTTCTTGACCAGATGGCGGCAAGCTCCCTCGATCACCCCCGAAGCGATCGGGTAGCCTCGACGAAGATACTCGTCATAGCGCATCCGGCCCGCGTTTTTCTCAAGGTAATTCGCAATGCGCCGGAGGGCTTTCTTTTTCTCGCCTTTCAGGCCGCGACGCGTTGCCAGCGACCGAAGGCCCAGAATCACGCCCCGCACATTGCCACGCAGAATCATCAGCAATCGTGCTCGAGCAAACGCGCGGCGTGCCTGTTCATCGGACTCGAACAACCCGGCCGCTTCCCAGACGTAAGCCAACGCGTGCAGAATATCCAGCACCGGAACCGTTCGGGGACCGAGGATCATCGGTGGCTTCGTCGCGAAAGAGTGCAGCCGTGATTTCTTCGGCTGTTCGCACATGCGGGTCGACCGAATAGACACTCGTCACAGTCGCCATTCATCGATTGCCGGGATTCTTTTTCGACGTTTCAAACGCAGCCACTTTTTCGCTGTCCGGTTTCACCAGAGGCACGCCTTTGCAATCGACCGTCGCGATCAACAGCTGGCCTTCGCTGCCTTCTTCGGGAAGGGGAAGGTCGCTCAGAAACACGCCTGCCGATTGCCCCAGAGTCGCATTGATTCGCTCAGCCGTATCGACGCTGAACTTGCCGCCGAGAATCTGGCCCAGGTTCTTCATCGCCTGATCCTAGGCTTGGTCGACACCCAGCATCTGTGAAAATTCCTGAAGCAGAAAGGACCAGCGACAAGCCGGCAGACTCAGGCGAGCGCTCATCGGCTTCAACGCAATGGGCTTGTTTTCCCGGTGGAATAGGTGAATTGTTCGATGCTATGGTTGCCGAAGATGGATCGCAGGGGGCGTGGAAGACTTCGCTTCACTTTTGCGAGCCGTCTTGTGATCAATAGTTTCGATTTCCGGCCCAACATCGCCGTCACCCTGCAAGGCGATGAGCAATTCCAGAGACTGATGACCGATTTCCAACACGCTTCTGAGTACCGCTCGCTCGACCGTATCAATCGAATCGCCCTGCGTGGCGGCGGACCGAACGTTGGTCTTGAGTTGTTCGAGCAGCCCATCCAACTGATCGACAATTTGTTCAGGCTTTTATTGCGATTCAGATTCGGTGACAGTCATGGCCAGCGGCTTCCTTGCCGACCGAGGAATAGCCATACATGAAAAGCTGGCGAGCCGACGCTCGCGTCGCAAACTGGATCAAACAAAGATTCCGGGAGGCTTAAAGACCAGGCACAATAGAAACGTCTCTTGGTGATTGTGTTTTTGTAAGCAGCAGGGCGGCAAGAATTGGGCTTCGTTTCATTGGGATTCTCCGGGTGTCGGATTTTTTGGAGGAGCGATCATGAGTGCCTCGATTTCTGTGGCCAACGGCGCAGGATCACCCACGATTTTCACGTAGCTCTGGCGTGCCGCCGCGTCCGGTTGCCAGCGCGTCATCCCTTCGTCGTCCACGATCGCGCGACCGCCGGTGACGGTTTGCCAGTCCTGGGGTTCGGCACTGCGGACGGCGAATAACGCGGCCGCTTGGTCGTAACTGGGCTGACCGCCGTCGATCGACGCGCGGCCGGCATGTCGGCGCAGTTCGTAGGCGCGCCGTACAGGATTCGTGCGCGGAGTTTGCTTCAGGCGTTTGCCGGTGATCAGCCCGTTGCCGACCTCAAAGCCGTGCCAGACGATTTCACCCGGCCACTGGTCAGCCACAATCTGTGCCGCCTCGCGATGCGTTTTGATGTTGGTTTCAGGCCGCCGCGAATTCGGAAACTCGCCTCCCATCACGACCAGCTGTTTCATTTTCGCTCGCAATAGATCCGGTTCGCGTCGGCAGAGTTCGGCGAGATTCGAGAACGCGCCCACGCTGCAGATCGTGACGCTGCCATCGGGCTGCGCGGTCAACGTCTTGCGGTAGATTTCTAGCGCATCCGGTGCGCGGTCATCGGGACCGATGTCGTTGGGAAACTCATCTCGCAACGCTCCGGTGTAAGGACTGGTGCGCTGCAAGGCGGTCGGTCCTTGCTTGTCGGTGCCGATCGGAATCTCGGGCCGGCCATAGTACGTGTTGATCGCATCGACCGCCGCAGCCGAGGCATTCGTCAAATCTTTGCGGTTGGTCACGACGGCGAGCAGATCGCACTCACCGCGATCGACCAACGCGTGTGGTAACGCCAACGTGCCCACGTCGTCGCAATCGCCGGACATATCGGTATCGAGAATCAGCTTGACCGGCGGTATGGTTCTTAGCAACGCGTGATTATTATTAACTCCACACGAAACTACCAAGAGCTAGGCAAACACCTGTGCAATCTGTGATTGGCGAAAGAAGCCTTTGATGCGGTCGGGAAATCCGGAGATCTTGTTGAGAATGCGTTCGAGTGTTGCCCGGAAGTCTGAGGT
>JBDNHJ010000364.1:0-12482 GCA_041688835.1 Fuerstiella sp. | reverse complement strand
TTAGGAGTTCCGCGCGCCGTGAAACCGGCGATGGTGTGTGGTCTGAGGTCGTCCAGACCATCATTTCCCAAGCGATCACGTTTCTACGCCGACCCGCCGGTCACAGATCCCCGAACAGACCGGCCTAACTCAACCGCCCGCAAGCGGGCACGGGGAGCGATCAGGGCGTCTGTGTGCATCCCCGGGCAGATGGAAGGTTCCTAGACATTTCGCGGACAAGGATCAATCAACGGCTCCTGGGACCTTCAGTGCTTTCGTCGGCCCAGCTTCGGCAACGGGGACGCCGGATGGCACGACCGTGTCGGTAACAGTGGATCTGGCCAGCCAAGTTCCCTCGAAGGCGGCTTGGGTTTGCTTGGGGTCATCGATCAGGTTGTTACCATGACGCAAAGCTCCGTTGTTCCACGTGTCATAGAATTGCCTTCGCAACTCGGCGTCGGCGATTTGAAACTCGCCGAGTCTCTCCCGCTCTTCTACCCATTTTCGTTGAGCATCAAATGCGATCAGTTTGGGGCGAAGCAAGACGCGTCCGCCACCGTATGAATCGAAGAGATACTTTTGGAATTTGAACGGGCGTGCAGATTCCGCCGCCTGAAATCGTCCATCAAATACCCGGAGCCTCTCCAGTCTGTTATTGAATTCCTTGATGGCAGCAAGCGTCTCGGGATCGTCCTTTGCGGTGGGATTTACCTTCCTCGCTCGCCTGAGAAACGTTTCAAGCGACTTTCGTGCTGCGATCGTCGACTCGATGGAATTAGCTTTCGTGCTTTCAGCCAGATAGTCAATCTCCGCATCCGTAGGTTCGAGTTCGGGATGCTGCTGCCGATAGTGCTTCTCCAGTGGAGTCAGGAACAGGCTCTTCAGTAATCCCGGTAGTTCGAGCTTGTTCTTGCGATAACGCTGATGCAGATAGAGCGGTTTTCCCAGCACGACGCCGATAAGTTTGTTGTTGGGGTCGCGGTAAGCCCCAGCCGGGATCTTCGCGAAGTTCTCAATGAATCGCTCGGTGTTTGCAGGATCGAATGCCTCCTTGATTTGGTCGGGCGAAGCGTATCTTTCGCCCTCTCCACCTTTCATCATGGCATCGAACTTCGTTTGCAATTCACGATCCGTGATCACATAGTCGCCGGCTTGCTTGCGCTCCTCTATCCATTTTCGATATCCGTCGACCGCACTCGGTCCGAACGCATCTAGCACGACTCGACCGCCGTACTTCTTGTAAAGATGCCGTTGCAGTTCCCATCGGGTCACAAACATTTGAGCCCCAAGGCGACTTTGGGAATCTTTGATCCGCTCTTCGAGTTCTTTGGCTCGATCGATACCCTGATTCCTGCAGTATTGCTCCATCAAATGAGTAAGAAGCAAGCGATCGAGATTGTCCGAATCACTTAGATGGGGCTTCATGTCACCTTCGTAAATCGGCTTGCCCAAAACGGTGCCAATTTGTTTGCCTTTCTGCTTGGCGGCCACGACTTGATTCGCGTTGTTGTCGCTCTTGTTTTCCGCTTCCGAGTCTGGCGGCTGCATGAAGATGGCGAATCCCATCAAGGCGAGTGCTACGAGTCCGATTCCACCAAAAACAACCCCCCGCCGACTTCGATGAGTCGTTGCTCTACGGAGAAGTTCTGTCGGCAGCGTCTTGTCTGGGTGCGTGACGTGCAGAAGGCACGCGCAGAGCATTTGATGAACTTCAACGGCTGATCGTGGACGATCGTCGGCCGACTTCTCGTGCAATCGCGCCACGAGATTATCAAACCAAACAGGAATCGCAGGGTCAATTTCGTGCAGCGGTCGCGGCTGTTCGTCACGGACCCGCTTGAGCACTTCAAAGCTGCCGTCGCCACGAAACGGAGGGTGGCCGCAGGCCATTGCGTACAGCACGCTGCCAAGGCTGAACAAATCACTACGACCGTCCATGGCTTTTGCTTCTACCTGCTCCGGCGACATGTACTGTGGCGTGCCGGCGATGACGCCAGTGCGTGTCATGGATGCGTCGTCTTCGGCGCGAGCCAGGCCGAAATCGGTGAGGAGCGCTCGTTCGACGCCTTCGTCCAGGAGAATGTTGGAAGGTTTGACGTCGCGGTGAATTAATCCTTGGGCGTGAGCGGCGGCGAGTCCTTTGGCGGCTTGCATGCCGATGCGCAGGATTTCGCAAACGTCCAGCGGCCCGTCGCGGTCGAGTCGCTGTTGTAACGATCCGCCTGCGATGTACTTCATCACCAGAAACGGCGGTTCGCTACCGGGTTCGTCTCCCGTTTCGACGTTGTGAATCGGCACCACGTGATCATCGACGACTGCTGCTGCCGCACGAGCTTCGCGGGCGAACCGCTTACGTGCCGATCCGTTCTCAGCCAGATACGGAGCCAGCAACTTTACGGCGACGGGGCGATTCAGTTCCGTGTCCCACGCTTTGAACACGACTCCCATGCCACCGCTGCCGATCAGGCGTTCGACGTCATAACGACCAACGCGGCCCAGCATTTCGGGGTGCGATGGCGGTGACAGCAGCGACTTGGCCATTGACTCGCTCCAGGCAATGGGGTGGCGATTCCACGGGAATGAGATTTCGTCGGCTTCGGCATCACCCGCGGCAGACCCTTCGCCGGTCGTTAGAAGCTCATGGGCTTCTTGCCACAGACCCGAGTCGGCTGCCATTTGTTCTAGCCGGACCTGGCACGCCGAACACGAGTCGACGTGTTGTAGCGCCGACTGGTACTCGTGGCTGGATTCGTGGCCTTTCAGCAGGCTGTGCAATCCGGCGTCGTTGCAGCTTGTTGTGGTGTTCATCGTCATTCTCTTTCGAAATGCGTTTCTTCCCCGAGGGGTAGAAGATGGTCGGAGGCCAGATGATTGCGACTTGGCAAAATTCAATCTCAACTACTAAGAAACTTCCGGAAAAGACCCCTCACCCTAGCCCTCTCCCCTTAAAAGGGGAGAGGGGACTAGCGCCGACAGCAGCTACTGTGGAATCTCAAGATCGCACCGCATGTTGCCTAAAAAGGGGAAAGGGGATTATCGCTGTCGTGGCTACTGTTTCAATATTGGTTGACGACTTCCTTGAGTCGATTCATCACTCGCGATCGGCTGACGTATACAGTGCCCACGCTGACTTTCAGTCGCTGCGCCACGTCGGCAACGGTTTGGCCATCGACGTGCGTCAGCCAGAACGCGGACCAAGTTGTTTCGGCCACTTGTTGCTGCACCTGAACTGCCGCCCAGCGAAAGACCTCACGCCGATATTCCAAATCAAACTGGCTGGAGACTTCCGATTCCGGCGTCGCAACATCCGCCAACATCTGTGCTTCGTCGTCGCCTCCCACCGCCAATGACTGTGTGCCACGGCGTGTCAGAAGGTTGACGGCGGCATTGCGAGCAATCGTCAGCAACCACGCTCGAAACCCGCCGCGATCGGCTCGGTCGAGCCAGCCGGACACGGAGCGGGCGATCGCTGAAAACACTTCCTGCACCAAATCATCCGCATCGGCGGGCTGCATTCCTTGAGCAACCGCTAAGCGACGAATCAGCGGAGCATAGATCGCGACCACTTCGTCCCACGCCGCCACATCCGCCGCGTCGGGCAGACGCAGAATCAAGCTCGCTCGGGTTTCCGGTGGACTGGAATGCATGCAGAAGCGATTGAGGTATGAGGAACATCGACCATTCAACAAGAAGACACAGCAGTTCGCCGTTTCTTGCACGCTGCGAATGAAAAGTTTTCAGATTTCACGGACTGTTGATTGAATCGTGTTCCTGTGAGCGGAATGGTGCTAGCGGAAACGCGTAGTGCAAAAACATGTCTCCACCGATGTGAAATCGGCGGGGGACAGTCCAACTAGGCTAGCGCCATTCCGCTCACGAAATCAGCAGTCACAGCTTCTTGGAATCTTGGATCGCAACCGTGCAATTGTGCCCACGGTCTTGCTGGAATCACAGGAACGTCAGCAAATTTCGCCGCAGCGTATTCCTTGGTTGCGGATTTCGATTCCTCTCCGACGCTGTCTTTTTGAACCACACAACGTCATAGTGTACGTTCACTGGCGGCCGCTGCCGTCCTTCGTTTTACTGTGCCCCATCTGAATTCCATGATGTTCCGTTCGGCCGAATCGAAACCCGCCACCTGCCAGCGCCGTGTGGTCTTTTTGCTGCGTGTGTTGCTGAGTGTGGCCTGCCTGTTTGGTGGACGGCCAGCGGTGGCGGTCGAACACCCGATTTCGATCACCGAAACACAGATCTTCGTGTCGCGCACCGCCGCTCGCGTGCGGATCAAGCTGTTTGCGGAAGATCTGTTTTTATTTCAAGGCCTAGAACCGGACGCTCAGGATGTGATTTCCGGAACCGAACTGCAACGTGGCCTGCAGCAGCATCGACAGTTTCTGCTGGACAAAGTTGTACTGCGTGATGCTCAGGGCGATCCGTTTGCGGGCCGCGTCACGGACGTGCAGCCGTTCGAAATTCCGGAAGCCGGCATTCCAGTCGACGAACTGATGCTGCACACGGCCACCTACGAACTTGAGTTTCCGTTTACCGAACCGCCCGAATTCTTAACCATCCAACAAGATATCAGCGACAGCAACTATATCTTTCCCTCCGAAATGAAGCTGACGCTGCATCAAGCCGGCACCGATCTCACCTTTGCCGATTCACTGAAACCCGGTACTGCAGAAACGCTGCGTTTCGACTGGAGTCAGGAAACGCTGTCCGACGAGGCATCGGAAGAGGACTGGGAGGCGTGGTTCGAAAAACAGCGCGAAGCCACGCTGGGCATTACCAGTTACAGCAGCGTGTATTCGTTTATCTATCTGGAACCCGCCGAAATTCGTCATGAGGTTTTAGTACCGCTGGCCAGCCTGAACACAATTCTGCCCATGGTTCACGCCGATCCTTCGTTTATCGAAATTGAAGAACAAGAAGGCGTGCGGCAGTTGATTCGAGACTGGCTACAGGACGTCAACCCCACGCTGATCAATGGCGAACCGGCGCAGCCAGAATTTACGCGGATTGATTTCTATGGGCTGGACCTGAAAGACTTTGCGAAACAAGCCGAACAGCGGCGGGTGAGTTTGGCGAATGGTCGCGTGGGAATTATCATGACCTATCGTCCGGCTGCCGCAGGCGTGCAGAATGTGTCGCTGACTTGGGATAAATTTCACGCATCGCTGCGGAAAGTTCAGTCGGTCGTTTTTCCGTGGGTCGGTGAGCTGCATAAGTTCGAATTTTCACGATTCAACGAAGCCGACGACAACGTCTTTCGCTGGACCGCACCCGCATCTGCCTTGCAACTTCCTGCGGAACCCGTCGATGTCATTTCCCCACCGCTGCCAACGGTCTCCGTGCCTATCGGCACCGTCGTGTTGGCCATCTTGGCCGCACTGTGTTGGATGATGACTCGCGGCCGAAGCTTGCGGATCCCAATCTCTTTGCTGATTCTGGCAGCCGTGATGTGGCCGTTCGCTCGATCGGAAATCGTGAACCCGTTGGCGACACCACCGGCTGTGGCTGACGCGAAGGCCACCGAAATTTTTCACCAGCTGCATGGAAACGCTTATCGGGCGCTGGACTTCGGATCAGAAGATCGCATCTACCAAGTGTTGGAAACGTCCGTCGACGGACAACTGCTGGAACAGTTATATCTGCAGTTAAGAGACAGCCTGCAGATGCGAGAACAAGGCGGCGCGGTGGCTCGCGTGCGAGCTGTGGATTATGGGCCGGGAGCCACCACGACTTCTCCACAAAATGTCGTCTGGCCCGGATTTGCGTATCGCGGCAACTGGACAGTCAGCGGCACAGTCGAACATTGGGGCCACATTCATGAACGGCAAAACAAGTTCGACGCCGTGTTTTGGGTGGAACCGCGGGACGGACACTGGAAAATCACAGAGATGAAAATCGAAGACCAGCAGAGCGTCGCAACGAAAACTCGCCTACGGAAATTCTAGCCCGTCGGGAACATCGATGACGGCAATCACGCTCGACGAATGCTGAATCTGCGTCGCGTGCAAAACCTGCTGTCTTCCACAATTTTGATTGATTCACAATGTACTGGTGCCGCTGGATAACGTCGGTTTTGATTTGCTTGTCGGTAAACAGCGGTGCCGCAGACCCACAACCGAACGTGCTGTTTATTGCCGTTGATGATTTGTCGGTGGCACTGGGTTGTTACGGTGATTTGGTGGCCAAAACGCCCAATATCGACCGACTGGCTGCAACTGGTGTTCGATTTGATCGGGCATATAATCAGCTGCCACTGTGCAATCCTACGCGAGCGTCCGTGATGACGGGTTTGCGACCAGATCAGATCAAAGTGTATGATCTGGATCGACATTTTCGAGACGAGTTGCCGGATGTGGTCACGTTGTCGCAGGCATTTCAGCAAGCCGGATATTTTGCGGCTCGCGTCGGCAAGATTTATCATTACAACGTTCCGGCATCGATCGGCACGGACGGCTTCGACGATCCGCCGTCGTGGAATCAGACCGTCAATCCCATCGGCCGCGACAAAACCGACGAAGCGCTGGTCTTCAACGCGGAGCCTCACCGAAAAATCAGCGGTTCGCTTAGCTGGCTGGCAGCAGACGGCACGGACGAAGAACAAACGGATGGCATGATCGCCACCGCCGCGATTCGGTTGATGCAGCAGCACACCGACCAGCCGTTCTTTCTGGGAGTCGGCTTTTTCCGGCCTCACACACCGTATGTGGCTCCGAAAAAATACTTCGACAGGTATCCCATCGGCGACATCCGATTGCCGTTCGCACCGGCAGATGATCGAAACGATATTCCCTCCGCCGCGTTCGCTCATAACTGTCCCGTGCCGAATTATAGCCTGCCGACGCCCATTCTGAAACAAGCCGTGCAAGCCTACTACGCCTGCGTGTCGTTCATCGATGCACAGGTCGGACGTTTGCTGGACGAACTGGATCGATCAGGGCTGGCGAAAAACACCATCGTGGTTTTCTGGAGCGACCACGGCTATCACCTTGGCGAACACAACGGCATCTGGCAAAAGCGCACGCTGTTTGAACAAGCCGCACGCACTCCGCTGATCATTCGAGCTCCCGCCGCCGAAGGCAACGGGCAAGCGTGTCGCAGAATTGTTGAGTTCGTTGATATCTATCCAACGTTGACCAGTCTGGCTGGCGTTAAGGCTCCAGCAAACTTGGCGGGCCGCGACCTGTCGCCCCTGCTGCAGAATCCTCTAACAAACTGGAATGGGCTAGCCGTCACGCAAGTGCTCAGACCACAAGATGATCGCTTGGACAGTATGGTGATGGGCTGCAGCATCCGTTCGGATCGCTGGCGATACACCGAATGGGCCGAAGGTGCGGCTGGTATAGAATTGTACGACCACCACACCGATCCGCTGGAGTTCCATAACCTCGCGATCGCTGCTGATGAAGCGGCGGAGGCAGCGATGAAATTGCTGCAGCCCGAACTGCGATCGCGAGCATCGGGCCAAGTGCCGACAGTCCCCGTCAATCAGTCACGGCTGTAAAGCACCGTGCGTCAAAAGCAAGGCGATCATCAGGTAATTGAGGAGGGACATCATTCGGTTTTCGCCCGTTCTAACATTCTTTGCACGCGTTGTTGTTCTGCTGCCAATGCTGCTGGAGGAATCGGCAGCGGTTGGAAATCTGGCGATGGCTTCACAGGTTCGGCAGTGGGGATTTTTCGCCAACGCAGATTGCGATACCAAACCGGCTGACCGTGATCCTGTAACCACAGTTCGCCACCGCGACCGGTCAGATCACCGCCTCGGATTGTCAACAGCTGCACCATGTCGGCCCACTTGGGATCGGTGTAGTCAAAGTCGAGCACTTTCTGGCCGTTGAGCCAATGTTGAATCACCGTTGCTTTGCAGACGATTCGCCCGCTATTCCATTCGCCGACTGGTCGCGTTGCATCTTGGGAAGGTGCCATACAGAAGAACAAGGCTGCTGCCGATTGCCGTGGGTTCTGTCCGTAGGGACTGTCCACATTGTCCAGCACTTGATATTCAACTTGGCCGGGCCGATAGTAAACGCCGCTGTTGCAAGCTTGGGAAACTTTCCAATCGAAACGCACTTCAAAGTCGTCCGGAACGGTCTTGCGTTTGTAGGTCAGCGAACCACCATCGGCCGCGCGAAAGAACGCACCGTCTTCGATCTTCCAATTGCCGCTGTGTTGCCAACCGTCAAAAGATTCGCCATCGAATAGCTCAACAAAACCTTGGCGACTTTCTGCTTCCGTCATTTTGGCGGTCTTTGGGGCGAGCGGTCGGCTGATCAACATGCGAAGCTTGGCTGGTTCGCTGACAGTTTTTTTCGCCAACACATCTTCTTCGCGAAAACGGGCCATCAGAATTTCGCCATCGGTCGCTCGGTTGCGGTCATAGGAAATGTAAATCGTGCCATCGGGTGACTGGAAGCCATCGGGATAACTGATCCCTTTTCGCTCATCAATGACCAAGCCGCCGGTCCACGATTGGCCCTCGTCTTCGGAAAGCCATGCACTCAACTGCACTCGACCACGATGCGAATCAATTTGGTCGCCATGCTTAATCAGCAGAATGCGTCCCGACGCCAACCGTCGAACGAAGAAGCGCGCATTGGGTTGCCGGATTCCGGAAGGCAGCGTCGGCGTTGCCCAGGTTTGACCACCGTCGTCCGACGTCGTCTGCAGCATGCCTTTGGCCGTGCGCGCGAGCATCCACAGCGATCCGTCCTGACGTTCGATGATCATATGCTCGTGCCAGTCGGGGTTGGGAAACTGAGCCGCACCCCGGCGTTGCCAAGTGGTTCCTTGATCGGTCGACACATGAACGCTCGCGCCACGCAGCGGATCCAGTTCGGCAAAGCAACCTCGAAAGGGGCCGAAGCCGGGGCGTTGGTCTAACGAAATGGTCAGCATCCATTCACCGCTGGACAACACTGTCGGTTTGTTCAGCATCACACCGTCCGCAATTCGCGTGGGCACCGACCACGTTGGTTTTTCAGCATCCGGGTTATCGCAACGCGTCGCCCAGACGCCCGCTCGACCATCAAACATGTCCATCGACTGATCAAAAAACAGCCACAACCGGCCCAGCGGATCGGTCCACAGATTGCCGACCAGAATACTCCGCGGCCGCGGCAGATCTTTGTCTTGCGCGTCGACCACCAAGCGCGGCTGCGACCATGATTCGCCGTCATCATCGCTGGTCGCCAACACGAAGAACGCTGCCGGGCTGTCGCCGCCGGCAACCCAGCACGCCCACAAACGCCCGTTGGGAGTGCGTTCGATTCCGATTGTCATGCCGTAGTCGAGTTTATCGTAGCCGTATTCCGGCAGCGGTGAGGTGTTCAGGATCGGAGCGACCAACGCGTGTGCGGCGATCTTTTCCATCGTCGCGATCCGAGTGGCCGCCTGCTCGGGCGTTTCCTGCGTTTCCGCTTGCGTGGCACCGGCTGCCAACGTCAAGAGGAGGGCGATGAGTGTGGCAGTGGATTTCATAGGTTCGTTTCAAGTGGGTACTGGTTCGGGCCGACTGTTGCGAATGCTCTTATGAGTTTTTCGATGCGAAGTTGATTATCAACATTTCGCTGACGGAATCCATTGAGCGGAGGAGGGAATTTGTTGTGCGCATTCGCCGTGCAGGCGGGTGGCACAGGATGGCGCAGCCTTCCTGTGTGGCGTAGCCATTGGAAACCGTTCTGTAAGGTCCAAACCACGACCAACGTCGTTTGTGAAAAGAACCCGTGAGAGCGGTTTCCGATCGCTTAAGCGACACCGCTAGCCTACGGCAAGCGGTGCCACCCGAATGGTGAGGAACGCAACTTCCGCGAACCAAGGGCCCTGTCAGTACCACGTTTTTAACAGCCCACCGCTTAGATGGTGAACGTAGCGATGTCGCTATTCGTCGAAGAAGGATTCGTACAGTCCTATCAGTAACCGAACACTGGAATCCACCAACGTGATTCCGGTCAGCATAGTGTCGCTTTCGAAGCGTGCGGTGAGCGTCAATTCTTGAGGGGCCGTGTGTAGATAGATTTCGATTTTCCCCGACGGTTGCGGGCTGTCATCATCGGCCCCCTGTTGCTTGGCCAGTGACAGCGTGTTGTGCAATACGGATTTGTCCAGCGACGCCAGTGATGTGAAGCCTGCTTCCGCCGCAAAGATCGACTGTCGAAAACGTTTCGCGGCCGGTGGCGGTTCGAAGTCTTGTTTGAGTATCGTGTCCAGCAACGGCAGATCTTGTTCCGTGCCCAGCATCACCGCGAGGCATTGATCGGTCGTCACCAACATGGCTCGAGTCTTTGCTGGCATTGAATCGATCCCCAGCGGATCTTCAAACAGCAATTTTCCATCGGGAAGTTCGGTGACCTGAAATCCGCCAGCTTCACCGATCGTGTGCGGCGTGGTAGAAGTGGCGGAAACCAACTGAATCAATGGAGCCTGCAATGTGCTGGCGTATTCCAATGGCATCACCATCAGATAGACGGTCGATTTATGGTCCGTGGCGACCGCCTGCAGCAGGCATTCCACCTGACGATCGTCGGCAAATTTCTGCAGCGTTTGTTCGATGACTGCCGGCAACGAATCGGCCAGTCCGTCTGTTTGTTCCAGTCGGTGTGCGCACAGAGCAGCGAATAGCGGCAGCGATGTGGCGATGTCTTTGGGCAAGGGCACGGTTGCACACACAAAGCCCACTTGATTCGGATGCAGATACGATAAGGCTCGACCGCGTGTGGCTGCAATTCGAACAATGCTGTCATCCAGCGGCGAGCGTTTGGCACACTTCAGCTTGAGTTCAACCGTTAGCGATTGGGCCGCTGCGTCGAAGTCCAGCGTGTAGTTCAATTGTTCGGTGTCGTTAAAGAACGCATCGAATAGTGAAATCTGCAACTGTTGCCACACACCACGTGTCAACGAATCCAGCTCGTCATCGTCATCACGCTGTTGAGCTTCCGCCAGTCGGCGAGCTCGAAAGCCCGCGAGTTCCTGCTTGACGGCCGAACGACCGATTGTCTGCGGACGGATCGAGATCGCGGCCAAGTTTGGGGGCGGGCTGGATTCCGCTTCCTGAATGAGTCGCCGCAGGCGAGCGATGTCTTGCTCTGACCACGCAATGTCTTCCGCTTGCGATGCAGCGAGGGTTGTCCCGGAAATCACGACCAGCGTTTCGCCCATTTCGTAGACATTGGGCTCTCGCTGCATCAAGCCGTCTTCCGCTTCGAGTGCCTCCAGCACTTCCGGGCCGAACGGGTACACGAAGTCGCCGAAGTAACCGATTGCTGGCCGAGTCATCGTGGCATTGTAGCGGAGCCCAGTTGACACATCTTGAGCAATCCCTACTCCATCCTGCGTCAGCATGAACAGCGAATTCCGGTCCAGATACTCCGCGATAACGGGTGGCTGTGTGGAGCGTTCCTGCAGTTGTGTTCTGAACCGACGCAGCGCGGCAATATCCATCGTGACGGAAAACAGCGGAATCATCTGAACGTCGGACAGGCTTATTTGTCGGGGCTGACTTCTTTGTGGCCGCCGACCTTCCGTTTCGTCGCCGGAAACGTCAACCGCTGCGGGTTCCGCCAAGGTTGCTTCGTCAGCAGCGACAAGTGTCGGTGCCAGCAGCAGCCAGCACACAAAAGACGTCGTATAGAAACCTGATCGATTCATGAAGTTGTATCCGTTCCGTGTCAATAGCCGCGTGTTGGAGAAGAATTGCCGAGGCGTTTTTTGGGCAGAAAACTTTTGGGACAGAAAATTTGACGTGCAGAATTTTTCTGTCCAACCAATTTTTCTGTCCAAATATTTTGCAACCATTTCTAACGTGTACAGTTCGGCAATCCCTTCAGGACAATTGTTGTCGCCGAATTTCGTACAACAAAATTCCAGCGGCGACAGCGGCATTTAATGATGTCACCTGGCCCAGCATCGGGATTCTCAGATGCTGAGTACACAAGTCTATCAGTTCGTCACTGACGCCGTGAGCTTCACTGCCGATGATCAGCGCAATTGGGCTGGTCAGTTGGCTGGTCCACGCCGCCGCAGTCGATTTTTCTGATGCGGCGGCCACACAAAAACCGGCCTGCTGAATTTCACGTGTCGCCGCCAGCAAATCATCCGTCACGGCAATCGGCACATGATGGACGGCTCCCGAAGAAGACCGAGCCACTTGTGGCGTGGCTCCGGCTTGCTGCACGGAACCGATCACCACGCCAGCCACGTTCATCGCGTCGCAACAGCGCAGAATGGCTCCAAAGTTGAACGTGTCTTGGATGCGATCGAACACAACCAGCAACGGCCACCGACCATCTGTTGGTGCAAGCGTACTGACTTGATCCAGCAAATCGTGTACGGACGAATACGGATACTCGCCCATGCGAGCCACGAAGCCCTGATGATGTTCCGATCCGCTGAGTTCCGTCAGTCGCTGTCGCGATTCCTGCTGCAGCGTCACACCGGCGGTATCAGCCAAGCCGATCGCCTCCGACAGTTCCTGCGGTGCGAGTTCATCGCTGACG
>JBDNHJ010000056.1:0-20006 GCA_041688835.1 Fuerstiella sp. | reverse complement strand
TTCGCAGTCGCTGCGTCCAAGTGACTTCATCTTCGAACTGTTCCATGGTCACGCCGTATTCGGTGACCACGTGAGGCGGACGGTCAGAACGAATCGGACCTTCCAGCTTTAAGCCCGATGCCGTGATCGCGATCTTGGACGGGATCGAACCTGTCAGTGGTTTGTGCGAGTAAATATGATGCTCTGGAGGAATGGTCACTTTGACCTTCACGTCCACAGCGGTCGCATCGATGACGACAAGTTCTGCCGAGACATTCACCTGCGCAGCACCACCGACGCTTGGATTACCAAAAGTGTCACCACTGAAAGCACTTTTCTTGCCGCCGAAAAGGTCGAGGGGCAATTTTTCCTGAGCGATGGCGGAAACCGACAGCGAAAGGCAGAAAACAGTGGCACACAACAATCGAATCATGGCGGACTTCCGAAGACTCGTCTAAGAATCAAGAGCACAAAGTAAAATAGCAAACAGCGGCAGCGATTCACCGTCCGTTCACCGTCGATCCACAACAAACCCAGCTTTCACACTTCACTCAAATCTGGCACATGTGACAGCAATTGGAAGGCAATTCAGTCAACACCGTATGTTTGGTTTCGACACTGTGACATTATTGCCTTTCCGAACCTTACATGGAATTCCACACGGCAAATATCCCGGTTTATCAGGTTGCCGCAGCTTCTCGAAACCCGGCAATGTTTGGCGTAAACTGCAAGAATTGCTGAGTTTAAGACGCGGAATACGCCGATTCGCAGATTTCGCCGATTCGAAATTTATATGGTATGCTGCAACAATCAGACGAAGGGGACGGATTGTTGATTTGGAGTCGCTAAGTGTCGAACTCGACATCCGCATAATTTTCTGGTGAAAACCGCGTCTCGGAGAGACGCGCCGACGTGGGAGGATGCCACTTGAGTTGTCGCGACGCACTTACCGCGGCCTTTGAAGACGCCTGTTCTAATTCCGATCATGTCCGACTTTGCAGAATCTATTCATATCTGGCTGCCCGGCGCTGTGCTCATGCTGGGATTGGTGATGTGTTCTGCTTTCTTTTCTGCCAGCGAAACCGCGTTTTTCTTTTTGACGCGCGACGAAATTCGCCGCTTCGGCGTGGGCAATGGCCGTGAAAAAATGGTCGCCGCTTTGATGGCCGATCCAGATCGGCTGTTGACCGCCGTGCTGTTTTGGAACCTCGTGATCAACCTCGGTTACTTCACCGTCGGCGTTGTCGTCATGAACCACCTGACAGCAAAAGACTACTCGTCCGTGGCTGCGGTGATGGGGATCTTGAACCTGCTCGGCATGATCGTCCTCGGCGAAGTCACACCTAAAAGTGCAGCGGTCGTCTTTCGCCAAAAGCTGGCACCGCTGGTCAGTTGGCCGCTGGCGGTGGCCGTTCGAATTCTGGATCCCGTGATTCCAGCGCTGGGAGGCATCGCGAAAATCATGCGACGTGCGTTCTGGCCACATGTGACTCACGAACCCCATCTGCAGCCGGAAGATCTGGAACAGGCGATCGATGCGTCGGCTGCCATGACCAGCGAACTGCTAGAAATTGAGCAACAGGTGCTGCACAACATTCTCGACATGAACGAAATCATGATCGAAGAAATTATGCGACCTCGCAACCTCGGCGTTTCCGTCTGGCCCACCGACACCCTGCAGACACTCAACATTCCTTCAATCGCTTCGACCGACTATCTACTAGTGCGAAACCCCGATGGCGAAACCTGCAGCCGCGCTGTGGCGTTGACGCGAGTGATCGGTAACACCAATGCCACCATGGACGAGTTAGCCGAACCGCTGATCTATGTTCCGTGGTGCGCGACGCTGTCGTTTGTGCTGGCCGAACTCCGCAATCGATACAGCGGCGTGGCGGTGGTGGTCCACGAACATGGTGAAATGGTGGGCACCGTGACTTATGAAGATTTGCTGGAAACCGTCTTCAACGACGCCCCGTCTCGAACGCGCCGTGTTTTAGGCCGAGAACCGTTGATCGCCATCGGCGAAAATCGTTTTCACGCGGAAGGCCTGATGACGTTGCGGTATCTGTTTCGGCATTTGCGAGTTTCGTTTGATGCAGAAGAAGAGTCACTGAAGACATTGGCCGGATTGTTTCATGACGAGCTGGAACGCATGCCGCGCGTCCGCGACTGCATCGTGTATCACGGGTGGATTTTTACGGCGATTGAGGTCGGCGAACGAGGACAACTGCGTGCGTTAATTGAACCAGAAGTTCTGTCCTTTGGGGATCCGGAGCAACGTTCATGACGCTATCACTAAGCCTGCTTTTCGCCGTGCTGTTATTCATCGTCGGCATTCGGCTGTCTGCGTTCTTCAGCGGATCAGAGACCGGATTTTATCGTGTCAGCACGCTGCAGGTCACGCTGCAAAAACAACACGGCGATAGCGTCGCGGCCAAGCTGTACTATTTTGTCACACACCCAGAACGCTTTGTGGCCACAACACTGGTGGGCAACAACGTTGCCAACTACGTCACAACTCTGGCCATCGGTTTAGTCGTTGGTATTGTTTGGGGAGAATCAACCGGAGCCGCTGAAATCATCGCCACGCTGCTGATGACGCCCGTCATTTTTGTGTTTGGCGAATTGATCCCCAAAATTCTGTACTACCGTTCGCCGATGGCTTTGCTGCGTGCCGGTTCCGTCGGCTTCGATCTGTGCTACTACCTGTTTTTGCCCATCAGCTACCCTTTGATTCGCCTCTCAAGATTGATTTCACGATTCGGGTCTTCAGACAAGCGACCGATCGAAGTGGTCTTCGGACGGAACCGACTGTACGGAGTATTGGAAGCTGGCGAACGCGAAGGTTTGCTGACCGAGTTGCAACGGAATCTGGCTGAGAACCTGATGCAGGTCGCGGGATTGCCGGTTGAACTTTCGATGGTCCCCGCATCGACCGTGCGCGGGGTCAGTGAAGAAGCCACGATGGACCAAGCGATCCAGATGGCAGGCCGCACCGAATCGGCCTACATCCTGCTGCACAAACCGGATCGTCCCACCACGTGGTCGTCTTACGTGCGTGTCTTCGACATGCTGTCATTAAGCAGTGCTCCCCGACACGCCATGCGCCCCTTGCCCGCCTTCGACGCCCGCACGCCGCGACTGGAAGTCTTGACCACGCTGACGCGCGAAGGCGCGTTGTTTGGCGTTGTGATGAGCGGCGGCAGTTGCGTCGGCATCATCAAACGCCAAGCGCTGGTGTCGCAATTGTTTCGCGTGACCCGCCCGGCTTCTCCCAAATTGGACGACTTGCTGTCGGCAGGAAGTTAGCCTCTACAGCACTTTCAGGTGTTCGAGAAACTCGTAGGTCAATCCGCCGACGGCGAGTTGATGATCTTGCTGATATTTTTTGACGGCATCCAGCGTCTGCTTGGTGAGTTTGCCGTTGGCACGTCCGCAGTCGTACTTCTTGTCGTGCAGTTTCGATTGGATCTTCTTGATCACATCCTGCGTCAGGTTGGTATCGCACCACACGCGCTGCCAAACGACTTCTTCGGCATGAACCAGAACCTGCTTCTTGATTGTTTTGTATTCGGCTGGCACCGCGATTTCCTTCATCGTGGCAGCAGTCACCAGTTCTCGAACCCGCACGGTTTTGTATTCTGCTTGTTCGACAATTTCTTTCACTTCAGCAGGCTTTGCCAGCACCATGGTGGGCACTTGCTGAATCTGTGATTTGACGACATCTTCCTTAACGCTGGCTTTGCCGGTCAACTTTTGCCACGTGTAGTCTTCGAATGTCGCATCGTCGCGAACAAGACACCAGACCTTACCGACAATCTCTTTGATTTCAGCCAAGGGATCTGTGCCCTGTTTCCACAGCACACGCTCCGGCCTAGTTTCGACACGCTTCTTGGCGGCGGAAAATTCAGCAGCGGCTGCCGACAACGTTTTGTGTTCGGGAAGCTTCACAACCTCAGTCATCTTTTGTTCGAACTTCGCGGGGATCACTTCGTAACGTTTCGATTCCGGCTTCACCAGAATTTTCTTATCCACATCTTTGAAAACAGCGGGCACGATTTCATGTCGAATGGAGGCATCCTTCGTCACAACTTTGACTTCTTCCAAACGATACTCAGCAGGCCGCCGCACGCGAACATAACATTCGCCCGCTTTGGCGTCCGCCGGAAATTCCGTCTCACGCTGAAACAACAGCATCGCCGCTTGTGCTGCCTTTTCGTCGGCTGCGCACTTCTTCGATTTTTCCGAATCTTCCGCCGTCGCCAGGCCGGAACAAACAATAAATAGCAGCAGTATTTGAGTTCTCATGACCAATTTCCCCTTGACCAGTTTTCAATACGTAGACTGCGTGCATCGTGCGAAGTCGCGATGCCAGTCTGTACTTCAAGCATCACGTTAGCAAATTGGGGAGTCAGCGAAACGCAAGCAGTCTACGCAGGGCGGGATGGAATGGGGTGCTGGGGTTCGGTGTTCGCTTTGCGAAAGATGTCAATGTTGGCCGGAACCAGCGGGTTGACGGAAGATAGCGTGCGCGACACTTCGCAAATTTGCTGAAGACTTTGACGTTTGAGTGTCTCGGTTTTCGTTCCCAATGAGAGCTTCGTTTGACCCGACTCACAGAGGAGGCCAGCTGTATAAAGTGCAGCAGGCAGAAGCCTTCTCTGCGAGTCGGGTCAAACGAAGCTATGGTTAGACATTCGCGGGCGATTGGAAAACAATCCGCCGTTGCTGGTGGCGGTTTGCACTTTGCGGCAAACGGTTTACAGTGCGGCCTGAAGATGCTGCGGTTCCGTTTTTGTAACACTTCAGCCGACTGCAGTGGTCACGGATGTTTTAGTCCGTGGCTAGCGCCAAAACGGCTGGCTTGATTCGGCTGAAGTGTTTCCGTTTTTTATTTTCCGTTCAATTGAAGTCGATCGTCGAACAGCATGGCTAAAAAGAAGTCAGTTAAGGGGTCTCAGAAAGAGAATATTCGTCTGGAAGACGCGATGGACGAACTGCAGGACATCGTCGGAACGTTAGAATCGGGGCAGGAGCCGTTAGATGACTCACTGGCCAAATTTGAGCGAGGAATGGAGTTGTTGCGAATCTGCCATGGTCAGCTGGAACACGCCGCTCAGCGAATCGAAATTGTGACTCGAGTCGACGCGGAAGGCAATTTTCAGACCAAAGACTTCGACGGTTCTTCAACGCTGGAACGCGCAGCAGACAACGATTCCGATCCCGCCGACAATCCGCCGACCAAGTTGTTCTAAGTGGTGGATCGACATTACGTTTGCTGTCACGATGAAGCTCTTCCATACAGACCTGTTTGTATTGCCTCTACCAGACGGTCACCGATTTCCGATGCAGCGCTATCGTCTGCTGCGCGAGCGATTGCAGCACAGCGGGCTGTTTGCCGAAGACGATGTTTGCATCCCACCGGCGGCCACGGACCAGCAACTGCGACTGGTTCACACGGCCGACTGGGTGTCACGAGTGGACAGCGGTGCGCTGACTAGCGACGAACAACGCCGGATTGGTTTTCCCTGGTCGCCGGAAATGGCCGAACGCAGCCGCCGTTCAACGGGAGCCACTCTAGCTGCCGGCTACGCGGCGCTGCAGGATTCGGTAGCCGCCAACCTAGCGGGAGGAACGCATCACGCATTTTCTGATCGAGGAGCCGGCTATTGTGTGTTCAATGATGTGGCGGTGGCGATTCGGTCGCTGCAGCAAGCCGGGGTGATCGGCCGAGCGATGGTGATTGATGGCGACGTGCATCAGGGTGACGGGACGGCGCTGATCTTTGCCGAAGACGATTCGGTGTGTACGTTTTCGCTGCACGCCAAAAAAGCGTTTCCGGCACGCAAACAGCGCAGTGATTTGGATATCGAATTGCTGCCCGCCTGCAATGACGAAACCTATCTGGCAGAATTGGATCGAGGATTACGGTGGCTGGGTCAACAGTCGCCTGTGGATTTGATTTTCTATTTAGCCGGTGCCGATCCGTATGAAAAAGACAAATTGGGTGGGTTGTCTGTATCTAAACAGGGACTTCTGGAACGCGACAGTCGTATTTTTGAGTTTTGCCGTCAACAATCCGTGCCCGTTGTGATTACTCTTGCGGGCGGTTACGCGGAAGACGTCAACGATATTGTTGAAATTCAATTCCAAACAATCGTGCTGGCGCAGCGAATGTTTCGTGAACATTTTGGAACAGGGCCTTGAACACGGCTGATCAATTTTATGCACTCCATCATTCACCTGCAAAACATCACCAAAGACTACGGTCGATTCCGCGCGTTGAGCGATGTGAATCTCGATGTTTTCGCTGGCGTGACCGGTTTGCTGGGGCCCAACGGGGCGGGCAAAAGTACGCTGATCAAAGTGCTGCTGGGACTGGTCAGAACCACGTCGGGCAAGGGACTGGTGCTGGGCCAAGACGTCAGTCGCCAAGCCGGTAACATTCGTGCTCGCGTGGGTTACATGCCGGAAGACGACTGCTATATGCACGGCCTGTCGGGCATCGAATCCGTTCAGGTGGCCGCTCGATTGTCGTGTTTGCCGAAGACGGAAGGCCTTCGACGCGGGCATGAGATTCTGGATTTCTGCGGGGTCGGACAAGAACGCTATCGAAACGTCGAAACCTATTCGACGGGCATGCGACAAAAACTGCGATTTGCGATGTCGATCGTTCACGATCCTGAGTTACTGATTCTGGACGAACCCACATCGGGGCTGGACCCGGAAGAACGCGACGCGATGCTAAACCGCATTCGTATTTTGTCTCAAAAGTTCGGCAAGTCGATCATCTTGTGTACTCATATCTTGCCGGACGTCAAGGTGGTGTGTGAGCATGTTGCCATTCTGGCTGCCGGACGTGTGCGACTGGCCGCACCGTTAGCCGACGTGTTGCGTTCTCCAGATCCGTATATAACCGTGCAAGTGCAGGGCGCTGCCGAACAATTTGCTGGCCAGTTGACATCGCTGGGGTTGAACGTGGCTGTCAAAGGAATTTCGCACATTGAAGTCGCTGGAGCAGCGGACGCTGTTTCGAGAATGGTGTGGTCCGCCGCAGCCAAGGCCAACGTTGGCATTCAGAACCTGACGCCATCGCAATCGTCGCTGGAAGAAGTCTTCTTGAAGGCCGTTCGAGAGGACCGAAATGCCAATTCATAACTTGGGATATCGTGAGTGGGATGGTGAGCGTGAATCTGGCAGCAGTCGCTGGACGGTTGTGGCCGGGATCGGCATTCGCCGCGCGTGGCAAAGCATGTGGCTGCGACGAATCGCATTTGTCGTGTGGGCGCCGCCGCTGTTGTACGCCGTATTGATCTTTGTCTTCGAGCAGTTTCTGGGCAATGAATCGGGCATGCAGCCGCGAGACTTTGCGCGCATGTTGGGGTTGTTGCTGCCGGCCGAAGCGATGCCCGGCGTGATGTTGGTGCTGCAAAACGTCGACTCCGCCACCGCTCAGGAACTATTAAGCACCGTTCGGCCCGTGTTTTGGAAGGCGGTGATATTGCAGCTGCAGCGTTCTCAGTGCATCGGTCTGGTGTTCGTCGTCGGCCTAGTCGCGCCGTCGTTGATCTCGCAGGACGTGCGGTCACGCGCCTTTCTGTTGTACTTTTCTCGACCGTTGACGCGCCTGCAGTACATCATGGGCAAGTTTGCCACGGTGGCCGCTTTTCTGCTGGTCACCACAACACTGCCGCAGTTGCTGCTGTATCTGTTCGCCGTGCTGTTGTCGCCCGACATTTCGGTCATCGCGTATACGTGGGACTTGCCGTTGCGAGCTGTCTTGGCGTCCGTGACGATGATTATTCCCACGTCGTTGTTGGCGCTGATGTTGTCTTCGTTGACGGTCGAAACACGGTTCGCGACCTTCGGTTGGTTTGCGATCTGGATCTTCGGTTTGGCCGCGTATGTGGTCATGGAACGTCTTAGCGGCGACACGTCGGAATTGATTCTGCACCTTTCGTTTCTGTATTTGCTGTTCGGAGACCTGTCGGCCAAAATCCTCGGCATCCCTTTGTTGACGTCTCACTTCGAAATCGAACTTGCGTTTGTGGTTGCCATGTCGGTGATTTGTTTTGCCGTCATTTTTCATCGCGTTTCAGCTCCCCTGCGAGCCTGATCTATGCCTTCGACACCTATCCTTGAACTCAATCAAGTCACCAAGCTGTATGGAACAGTGATTGGTGTCAACGACTTCAGCATGCAGCTGCAGCCGGGAGCCTATGGCTTGCTGGGCCCCAACGGTGCCGGAAAAAGCACGCTGCTGAATCTGCTGATCGGCCAGCTGATGCCCACGCGCGGCACCGTGCGCGTGCTGGGCGAATCACCGCGTAACAATCCGGCGTTGATGCGAAAAATCGGATTTTGTCCGGGGTTCGAAGGACTGTATTCGCGGACCAGCGGTATCGATTGGGTCACGTTGCTGCTGCAGTTGCACGGTGTCAAATACGCCGCAGCGCGCGCGCGAGCCGCCGATTGTCTGCAACTGACAGGCATGGCCGCTCACATGAAACGCCCGATCGCTTCGTACTCGCGCGGCATGCGGCAGCGCACCAAGCTGGCTCAAGCGATCGCTCATGAACCCGAATTTCTGATTTTGGACGAACCCTTTAGCGGTCTGGACCCCATTGGCCGCGCAGAAATGACGGCCGTGTTACACGATTGGATTGCGCTGGGTAACAGTCTGATTATCGCGAGTCATGTGCTGCACGAAATCGAAGCGTTGACGAATTCGTTTCTGCTGATTTGCGGAGGACGACTGCTGGCTTCCGGGACGGCGGAGGAAGTCAACGAACTGCTGTTTGATATGCCTTCGGAGTTAGAAATTGACTGCGATCAACCGTATCAACTGGCAGGTCTGTTGCTGCAACATGAACTGGTGACGTCGGTACGAGTGGAATCGAAAGTTCACGGAGCCGACCGATTGAAGTTGCGAACGTTGAAGGCTGGATCGTTGTCTTCGGAATTGCCGAACTTAATTGCAGCTCACAAGCTGACGGTGAATCGCGTGCGGTCAGCAGACGATTCTCTGCAGACACTGTTTAACTCACTGCTAAAAATTCATCGAGGTGAGTTATGAACAGTTTGATGGCCATGTTTCGATTCGAATGGAAACGCCTGATGACGCCGGGACGTTCGTTTTGGTGGTTGGTGGTGGCCGCATTTCCGGTGTTGATTCTGATTCTGATTCAGGAATTCAGCCCGATCACGGATGTTTCAGAATGGCAGGACATTCTGGGAAGCGACCGTGGAATTCCGCCTTGGGAAGGCA
This sequence comes from Fuerstiella sp., assembly GCA_041688835.1. Lineage (GTDB taxonomy): Bacteria > Planctomycetota > Planctomycetia > Planctomycetales > Planctomycetaceae > Fuerstiella. The sequence goes on along the minus strand of JBDNHJ010000056.1, from coordinate 10,759 downwards.
ACATTGACGCAGCGGAAGCTCAACAACACATCGACACCCTGTTAACGGTCGCACTGTACTTTCTGGCTCCATCAATCGCTTGCATGTTGGGTTCGTTGTTAACGGCGGCTCCGTCCGTCGCTTCCGAATTGGAACAGCACAGCTTCACATACATTGCGACCCGTCCGAATGGCTTATTTCATTTGGTCATCGGAAAATACTTGGTGGCGTTTTTGTGGTCCGCCACGGCCACCATGGCGGGACTCGGCGTGGCATTGTACTTGGCAAAGATCGCCGGAAAGACGGAAGCCACTTGGGCGCTGATGGGAGTCAGCGTGTTGTCTGCGATGGCGTATTCCGCGTTGTTCATGATGATCGGCACGCTGTTTCATCAGCGAGCGATGATGTTCTGCGTGGCCTACACCGCCGGCGTGGAATTGTTCCTCGGATTCTTTCCGGCCGTGATCAACCGGTTTACCATTCAGTATCGGCTGCGGTCGTTGTTGTTCGATTGGACGACTCAGAGCGACGAAATTCGCGAATCAAAGATCCTTGATTTCGTCGCTGCCAGCGAAGGCCCAATGCTGCAGGTGCTATGGCTTGTTTCACTGACAGCTTTGTTTCTGGCAATCAGCTTGGTCTCCGTCCACGTTCGTGAATTTACGTCGGCCGCAGAATCGGACATCTAACTGGCGCGCAGCCGGTCAGCAACCGCTTCAGACGGCTGAAGTGTTGTTGGGACTGATTCGGCGTGGGCAGCCATTGAGTATCGCCCAGCTGAACGATTCAACGGCCTGTTGTTGTGTGGCGAAGACCGACGTGATGCGGTTCATGCACACCAGATCGAACAACGCCTGAACCGGTTTATTGGGACAGCAAAGTCGAATTTCTCCCTTGATCTCCTCCATGCAACGAAGGCCCAGACAATCGATCCCAGCCCGGCACTGTCGATGAAGTCGACCGCAGAAAAATCCAGAATCAGATGACGCACCGCCTTTAAGTATGCTCCAATCGCATCTCGAAAGGCGGTCGCGTTTGATGCGTCGATCGCTGGGAAGGGAATATGGAATACCGACAAGCTGTCCGAAATGTCGGTTGTCACAGGACGTTGCGTGTGCTGAACTGCTGCGGGCGTCAGATTTCGGATGAGCCAAATATAACTCTGGCCATGATCCGCCGCTGAGTAGTAAACGTGATCCACGCATCTGGAAATGATGAACAGCCCCATTTGGCCTTCCAGCGGCGATGCCACGGCCTTTACTTCGGCCGCGTTGCCGTTGAAAGATCTTCCGGTGTGAGCGACCTGCACGACCAGTTGTCCACGCGGATTCACGAAGGCGCACAGATGAAGTTTTCGGGGCTGTGAGTCTTCTGGTGTCGCGGTGGATTCCTGAGGGAATCCGTGCAGGATCACATTCGAAACCAACTCCGTGGCGGCCAGCTGCATTTCGCTGATGGCGGTTTGCAATGCTTCGGGAAGGCAACCGCTGTGTTTGCCTGTGCCGACTTTCAGCACATGCTGGCGAACGATTTCAGATTTCAGATTTCAGATTTCAGATCTGTCGTCGTTCTCCAAGGATCAAACACGCCTCGAATTGTCGGCGACAGTTGATCCACGGGGGCGACATCTAACAGTTAGTTCGCCGATTGAACGGCGATCGAAGAATTCTCGTGGCGATTCGAATTTTTCGAGCAAGTCACTGAGCACAACCAGCCAAGGCCGACTGCCGTTGAATTCGACTCAGGAAAGTTAGTGAAAACTCCCAGGCAAAATCCCCCATGCCGTACAACGCCATTTGACGCTTCGTCAAGCCGGCTCTTCGCGGTCGGCGAAGTCAAAGCCGCAATGGTAACGCGGCCACCTCGGTTTTAGAAAGAGCACCGAGCATCACCGCTCGACAAACGAACCTGAATTGCAATAATTGTCGTTCTGCGTCCGTTCCCAAATTTCCCGCCGCCAGAGTATTCGCCCAATGACTGTTCGCGCCTGTTTTGACTTCCAACGGACACTGTCGTTGGTGGTGTGTTTGACCTTGTTACCTGTGACTCAGGGGCGAGGCGAAGACTGGCCGTGGTTTTTGGGGCTGCGGCACGACGGAACATCGGCGGAATCGAAGGTGAATCTGAAGTGGCCGGCAGCAGGGCCGACGGTGCTGTGGAAGCAGAGTGTCGGAACAGGCTACAGTGCTCCATCGACACTGGCGGAAAAGCTTGTGGTTCACCATCGTGTTGACGACGAAGAAGTCGTTTCGTGTCGGTCCTCGATCGGTGGAAGTGAACTGTGGGAACATCGCTACAAGAGCGATTTTTCGGACCCCTATGGTTACAACAATGGTCCGCGTTGCTCACCGGTGTTGCAGGATGATCGCTGCTATACGCTGGGTGCAGAAGGCATGTTGTGCTGTGCGGATCTGAATTCTGGCGAGGTGTTGTGGCAGCATGATCTTCAGGAAAAATTCGATCTACCAGACTGGTTCTTCGGCGTCGGTTGTTCGCCCATTCTGGATCGCGACAAGCTGATCGTCTTGGTGGGCGGCCAACCGAATTCGGGAGTCGTCGCGTTCAACAAACGGGACGGCAGCGTGCTGTGGGAAGCCGTCGGAAAGCAGACGTGGGATGGAGTCACCGACGCAAACACCAACAAACCCTATCAATGGACGGGCAGCGAAATGGTGGTCAGCTATTCGTCGCCCGTGTTGGCCACGATTCACGACAAGCAGCATCTGCTGTGCCTGGTCAGGCAGGGGCTGGTCTCGCTGGATCCTGAAACTGGTAAGCAGAATTTTGCCTACTGGTTTCGTTCGAAGATCAACGATTCCGTCAATGCGGCTCGGCCCGTGGTGATCGACGACAAGATCTTTTTATCGGCCGCGTATCGTATTGGATCGGTCATGCTGCAGGTGAATCCGGACGGAACAGCCGTCACAGAACTTTGGAAAGACGCCGACAACATGCTGGCACACTGGTCGACTCCGATTCACGTGGACGGGTACATTTACGGAATCAGTGGGCGGCATGAAAACGAAGGCGAACTACGCTGCGTCCGAGTTTCTGATGGCGAAGTGATGTGGCGATCAACGGGCTATGACGGTGACACCAGTCTGTTAGGCCGGGACCCGCAAACCGGCAAGATTGTTGTCAAAGCCACCGGTGTGCCCGTACCGTTTCCGTACTTCGGACGTGGGTCGCTGATTCGTGTGAGTGATCGCTTTGTGGTGCTGGGAGAACGAGGAACTCTGGCTGTGGTGCAGGTGAATTCCAAAGAATTCAAAGAAGAAGCCCGCTGTTCGTTCGACGAAATCCACTACCCCGCTTGGGCAGCCCCCGTTTTGTCCAATGGGCGACTTTACCTTCGCAGCGAAGACTGGCTGCTGTGTCTGGACGTCGCTGGTGAGTAGTTGGAGATTGCCGATTGCCGATTTGAGATTGCCGATTTAAGATTTGAGATTGCAGCGGTTTGAGATCTCAGCTCAGAAGTTCGTTGGCGATCTCCGTCCATAACGCATCTGTTTGGTCGGTTGTGCGAACCGGTTTGCCGGCGTTGCGAAACCAATAGCCTGCGTTGCCAATATCGCCTTCGATTAAGTGCAGCATCGCATGCAGCCACGATCCCATCGGCGAATGAATCTCCTGAGCGATATTATGAGCGGCTTCCCAGTCACCCGCTTTCGTGTACCACAGCGACTGCAATTCTGGCGATAGATCGCCGCTTGGGGCGGAGTCGTTGGCGACAGAGGATAGAAGCTCGTCGATGGTCATGTTGAAGGCTCCGAATCAGCCGTTGGCCGAATACTGTTCGGCGAATTCCAGCACTAAACCGTCGATGAGTTCCTTCAATTCGTCTTCTGTGGCTTCCGTCAGCAGGCGATAGTTGGTGCGGTTCAGCGATTCGCGATTTCGAATGGTGCCTTTGGTGTTGATGTCCAGGATGTGAGCATCCGAGAACGGCTTCACTAGGATTTCTAGGCGGCTGTACAAATTGCGATTCGAACCGCCGCGGAGGTTGATATCATCTCGCGTGATCCGGGCACCCCAGCCGTCTTCGTTGACAATTGTGGAGAAATCGAAGCCGGGGAAGTGGTCGCAGAGTTTCCGCAAGCCGGCTTCGATATGTTCGCTGAGCGATAAACGTAGCTGAGAATGGATGCTTCGCAGATCTTCGACGGTGGCCTTTTCTGCGCCGACGACTTCGCCTTGTGCTTCGCGAGCCTTCTGTCCGCGTCCAATGGCTTTCTGCAGACGCTCATCAAAATCCGACATATTTATTCTTTCGATCCTTGCGAAAACAAGGTAACGCAACTCATGTTAGTCCTGAGCCTGCGAAGTCTACTTGATCTCAAACACCGCTTCGACCTCCACGGCTGCCCCTGTTGGCAAAGCCACAAATCCGAGCGCGCTGCGAGCGTGATAACCGTCACCATCTTTGCCAAAGATCGAATGCAGCAAATCGGAACAGCCGTTAATCACAAGGTGCTGATCGGTAAAATCCCCGGCAGAATACACGCAACCCAAAACCTTGATGACGCGCAGGCCTTCCAGCGTTCCGTGAGCATTATACACCGACCGGAGGATCTTTTGAGCACAGTCTCGGGCCGCTTCGTAGCCCTGTTCGACAGTCACATCCTTGCCTAACACGCCCTTCAGATCGCTGGTATGACCCGATGTTATCAATTGGTTTCCACTGCGAATGCACAGGTTCAGATAACCCGGTTGCTGTGGTTCGAACGAAACGCCCAGATCTTGGGCTCTCTGGTCAACACTCATGTGATTTTTTTTCTAGTGGTAATAATTTAACAGATGTCTGAGATCTACTCGTCTATTTGGTAAAGAGGCCATCTTCCAGCGTCGCGATTTCATCTCGCAGTCTGGCGGCGGCTTCGTAGTCTTCGCGCTCGATCGCTTCGCGTTGTTGGGTTCTTAGCTGAATCAGTCGATGCTGATCCTCCGTCTGCCCCGGACTGCGGACGGGACGCTTGCCCATATGTGTCGCTTCTTCGTGAATGTTTTCCAGCAGCGGCATCAGTTCTTCGCGGAAGTCTTCGTAGCACGTGGGGCAGCCCAGTCGTCCCTGCTCACGAAATTCCCCAAACGAAATCCCACATTCAGAGCAACGCATCTGAGCTTCGTCGTCGTCGGACGTCACTAAGGCTTCCAGTTTGGCGGCCAAGTCTGCGGCAGGGTCGTCGCCCACAGCCTCACCGTCTTCCTCCATGTATTCCCGCGCACAACATTCGCACAGGTGGATTGCCACTGCGTTTCCGCTGTTGATTTCGGTGATATGTAAAGTTGCTGGCTTTGAGCAACGCTTGCACTTTTTCATAACGAGGAGCACACTCATACGGTCGGATCGATCGGATTAGCCTCCATCTTCGCGAAGTCCCGGACTTTACGCAAGAGTTCAACCGCCACCGGCACCAATTGGGAGATGGCAATTTGTTGGGGCATCAGTGTTGGCCGTTTCCGCGCTAGCCCCGGTTTCGTCGAATCAGCATGTGGATTCCACGAGAAAATGCCAGACAGCTAAGCTGGCGGAGTTGCCGTTCGAGCCCCATCGTAGACCTTTCGTAGTTGGTGGTTGATTGTTGTGTGAGCGCCACGGAACACGAACAGCAGGGCAAGCCGCGAATGATCGGTCAGATTTGGAGCCGAGTGGTGAATGGTTTCACAGTGATGGATGGTTGCGTCTCCCGGCGCGAGCGTCGCCAGAAACTGTTCCTCCAACGGGACCGTTGGAGGTTCTGCCAGTCCGATAGAATTTCCGGTGACCCCCGAAGGCACGGACGGCAGCAAGCCATCTTTGTGTGAGCCCTTGACGAAAAACACGGCTCCGTTTTCGAAAGTCACCGGATCAATGGCGATCCAAAGCGTCAGCATGTCCGCAGGCGTGCGACAGAAGTACGCATTGTCCTGATGGTACGGCACCCCTGATCCAATGCGTGCTGGCTTGTTAAACGTCTCAACAGCGGCCAGTTCTGGATCGCCGTTCACAAGTTTTGCCATCAACGATGTGATGTCTGTTCGCTTGGCGAGTTCGCGAAAGTATTCACTATGTTGCTCCAGCCGCCACAGGTTGCGGACTGTCTTGCCGTCGGCTTCCAGTGTGCGAGCGTCGTCCGGCTTTGACGACAAATCGTCGTGCATGTAGCGCTGCAGCTCCGCGCGGATTTCCGACACAGTCTCGTCAGGAAAGAACTCTCGAATTCGGACGACGCCATCGCGTTCGTAGTTTTGCTGGATTTGATCGTGATCAATCATGGCATTCCTTCGTCAGCTTCGCCAGTTGTCTAATTTTTGTATACTCCCCACGCCTGAATCGATGGGCTCCGGAATATACAGCATTTATTCAGGGCGTGAAGTCAAACGAGCTGGCTCTTACGGTGTGGTTCGAATCAACTGTCACTTTATTCGTCGACTGGCGAGGTCCACCGGCTCTAAAAACGGTCAGTCCTGCATACAATGTTGTCAAGACTCACCAGATAACGCATCACCCACTCAAGACCATTGAGGAGCGAAAACATGCCGCGTGGCCTGCACTGGATCGACTGGCTGATCATTCTCGTCTACGCCGTGTTGACGATGCTTTTGGGGTGGTTCTACAGCCGTCGCCAGCGATCGACGGAAGAATACTTCGTCGGCAGTGGCGATATGAATCCGCTGTTCGTGGGAGTCTCTCTGTTCGCCACACTGCTGAGCACGATCTCGTACCTATCGATGCCTGGCGAAGCTGCTGGCAAAGGGCCCGTGACACTGCTGGGACTGCTGACGTACCCCGTAATCTTCATCGTCGTGGGCTACTTCTTTATCCCAATCTACATGAAGCAGCGCGCGACCAGTGCTTATGAGCTTCTCGAACAACGACTGGGACTCAGCGTTCGATTACTGGGCGCCACCATGTTCCTAGTCCTGCGGCTGGTGTGGATGATGTTGCTGGTGTATCTGGCAGCCAGTGCAATGACCGTGATGCTGGGAGCCGATTATTGGGTGATCAATACGGAGACCTGGTTCGTCGCCGCAGGGCTGTTCAATGATGCCGATCCGACGACCTTACTTCCGGGGCTTTACCGTTGGGAATTATCCGAATTACGCATCGCGGCTGTTCCGGTGATCGTGTTGGTGACCGGCGTTGTTAGCGTGACCTATACAACTCTGGGAGGACTGCGGGCCGTTGTGATGACGGATTTTATGCAGACGATTCTGCTGTTTGGTGGAGCATTAATGGTGCTGGCAACCGTGACGTGGAATTTCGGTGGCCTGAGCTGGCTTCCGACACAGTGGCACGCGAACTGGGATTCGCAGCCGGTGTTCAGCACAGATCCCCGGACACGGGTCACGATGGTGGGCACGTTCCTGAGCATCCTGACATGGTACATCGCGACATCGGCAGGAGACCAAACGTCGGTTCAGCGGTTCATGGCAACACGCGATGCAACCACCGCTCGCCGCGCGTTGCTGACACAACTGTGCGTGGGAGCCACAGTGGTGGTCATCCTGCATCTGGTCGGTATGGCGCTGCTGGCATTTTTCGAAGCCAACCCGGCAGCTTTGCCTGAAGGCATGGGACTGAAATCAGACGCAGACAAATTGTTTCCGCGGTACGTTTCGTTCGAACTTCCGATCGGTGTTTCGGGGTTGGTTGTCGCGGCCATGTTTGCCGCCGCCATGAGCAGTATCGATTCCGGTGTGAACTCAGTGACAGCGGTGGTGACGTCCGACTTTCTGGAGCGATTAGGGCGCAAGCCGAAGTCCGAAAAATCGAGCGTCCGCTCAGCAAGAATTCTGGCCCTGATTGTCGGCGTCGTGGTGGTCCTTGGCAGCACGTATATGAAGTACATTCCGGGTAACATCACGGCGGTGACCAACAAGACGGCTAATCTGTTCACGGCACCGATTTTCGCGTTGTTCTTCTTCGCACTGTTCGTGCGATTCGCTCATCCGATCGGAGTGTGGATTGCAACAGTGTGTGGCGTGGCCACAGCGGCGGTCATGGCATTTTCCGGGCCGTTGGTTGTGTTTCTGGCAACAAACGCTGGCGTCGATCCGCAAACGTTTGGTGTGGAATTGATGACGCAGATCGATCCCGGTACCGGAGAAGAATTGATCCGATCGGCCGTGCGGGAACTGAATCCGGAAACCGGATTACTGGAACTAGCCCCTCGTGATCCCATTAGCTTTCAGTGGATTGGACCAGTTTCGCTGCTTGTGAATGTGGTGGTGGGAGTATGTATCAGTTGGTTTTTGCCGCGTCGAAATTCGCAATCCGATTCGAGTTGACAATCGTAAGTTGTCACGAATTCAACCCCCAACCCATCGGCGTATCATCATCGATTCCGATGACGATGCTCTTTCGTTTCAGATAAGCCATCATCCCTTCCATCCCAAGTTCAACACCCGTTCCGCTGAGCTTGTGCGGTGACAGAGAAATCTGCGGGTAACCTGTCAACATGGTGTTCACCCAGCAGATTCCCGTCTCCAGGGCTTTCGAAACGCGCAATGCTTTGGAACCGTCCTTTGTCCAGACGGAGCCGGAAAGTCCGTAGTTCACGGAATTCGCGATCGCAACGGCGTCCTGTTCATCTGTGAATCGAACAACACTCAGCACCGGCCCAAAGATTTCTTCGTCGTGAACTTTCATGCCCGGCCGAACACCGGAAAGCAGCGTTGGCTGAATCCAGTTGCCGTTGTGACACGGTGACGGAATATCGGCCGCTGAACCACCGGACAAAATGCGGCAATCTGAATTCGCTGCTTCCGCCAGATAACTCAGTGCAATGTCATACTGACTACGCGTGATCATCGGGCCGACCATCGTTCCCTCATTCCGCGGATCTCCCACGACGATTTTTGCCGTTCGTTCGGCCAGCATCGCTTCGAAGTCTTCGGCAACGGACGCTTCCACCAGCACACGGGAACACGAAACGCACAATTGGCCAGCATTCACAAATCCGCTCAGTAGTGCCGCTTCCGCGGCGCGATCGAGGTCGGCATCCGCGAAGACAACCATCGCATTCTTGCCGCCACATTCTAGGTTAACCATTTTCAGCTGGTCGGCCGCCGTTTTTTGTATGTGTTGACCGACAGCCGTGGATCCCGTGAATGAAATCTTTCGCACATCCGTGTGTTCGACGAGTGCCTGCCCAGTGATTGATCCGTTACCGAGAACCACGTTGACGATGCCCGGTGGAAGGCCGGCTTCTACGCACAGTTTGGCGAACGCCAGAGTTCCCAGCGGAGTTTCCTGGGCTGGCTTCAGCACGATCGCGTTGCCTGTTGCGATTGCCGGTGCCACCTTCAACGCCGCGTTCACAAACGGGTAGTTCCACGGCAGAATTCCAGCAACCACACCATACGGCTCATACATTTGCATGAGAACTTCGCTAGGTGTTCCCGATTTGATTGAACCTTCAACTTTGTCGGCCGCTCCCGCATAAAACCTGATGATTGCCGCAGTCAGCGGCAGTTCACCGGTGCGAAGTTGAGAGATCGGTTTGCCGGTATCCTGCAGTTCCGTTTCAATGATGGCTTCACTTTGTTGTTCCAGCAGGTCCGCAAGCTTTAGCAGAAGACCGCCGCGTTCGGCCGCTGACATTTTCTGCCATGACGGCTGTTGAAACGCCCGTAGACTGGAGGCCACGATCTTTTCCACAGCGGCACTGTCGCACTCGGTTTCCTGCCCGATGGATTCCCCCGTGGCCGGATTGGTCACCGTGAAGTCAGCCGGACCAGCGTCGTGCCAAAAGTCTCCGTCAATGAAAGGAGCAATCGTTGGCTGTGTCATTGCAATACCTCTGAATATTAATGCGATAGGTGGGATGTGGAGTAGGCGACAAATCGCTGTCTTTGGAAATCGGCCTGCGTTGGCTTTCTTCGTTTAACCCGACTCGCAGAGAAGGCTTTTTACCGCTGCACTTTGTGCAGACGGCCTCCTCTGCAAGTCGGGTGAAACGAACACACGGCCACGGAACAGAATTTTGAGATTGGTTGCCTTTGTCTACTTCGAGTAAAACCAAGCGACGGGTACCGACCGAAAACGACAGGAAAGTTGCCCTTTGCCCGGCCCACTTTCCCAGTAGCTCATGACAGCTCGATGGCGGACGAACGTCAGGCTGGTGTAGGAAAATGTGAGTTGCGAATTGGATTCCAAATTGTCAACAACCTGCCACGATGCTCCTTCATCGCTGCTGATTGCGGCGGTGAGCGGCGTGCGCTTGCCTCCGTGTCCTGCGCCTGCGGTGTAGGTGTTATTCCAGATCAGCAGCAAATCACCGGTGGATGGAATTCGGCGTAATGTTGCCGGAGCTTCCGGACCTTTCACACCCAGTGACGTCATTTCGCTCCACGTTTCACCACCATCGTCGGAATAGCTTTTCCCCACATAGCCAAGTTGCGTGCGGATCAGCATCAGCACGCGACCGTCATTCAGTTCGACCACTTCCGGTTCCATGGCTCCACGTTTAGGAGCGTCGACTTCGCCTGTTCCGTTTCGCCAACTGCTGCCGTTGTCGTCCGAAATATAACAATGACAGACGAAGTGGTTGACTTTTTGCACGTCCGGCGTGGAGGCGGCGGGGGCCAGCAATCGACCTGAGGACAAGACAGTGACCCGGTCGTTGTTGACAACATGGTACCCGTCATTGTTGGTGACTGGGATCGGCTTGCCGAAGGTCGCCGCTTCATCGGTCGAGTGGCGGACAAACATTTTCAGATCACGATGGCTGTTCTTCTGCAGATAAAACAGTCCGATGGAACCGTTCGGAAGACGACGCAGCGTGACGCTCATCAC
>JBDNHJ010000363.1:0-3401 GCA_041688835.1 Fuerstiella sp. | reverse complement strand
CGGCAAAAAGTTTTTTCAAGATTTCTGATTTGCGCTAATTGACGGCGTCATTTTGTTCTGAATCCGTCCACCTTTTGCCTTTCAATTCCTGCCGGAGTTTCTTCCTTCGTGCCTGTTCGGTTTGGTAGAACTTCCACGTCGCGTTTGTGGGATGCCGCACCGCCGAAGCGGAACAACCGAGGATTCTTGCCCCCTCATCGGATAACCCTTTGCGATCAACAATTGAGTCGTCGTTTTTGAACAGCACCATCATCTGGTCGGCAATCGTGATTTTTGAATTCTGGTCGCGTGCGTGCGTCCAAGTATTTATATCTGGCTTTTCTCCAGACGGCAGATCGACTTCCCACGCGCCGAAGAATTGAGCCAGCTTTCCGAGTTCGTTGTACAGATCCAAGTCACGGCCAACCTTCCATTCCGAAGCCTTTACGGCAGCCAATTCAGGCGAGTGATACAGCAGTGCGAGGAATTCGAAACTCAGCTTTCTTGCGTGCGTCAGTTTTTGGCAGGTCACTGGGTCATCATCGAATGCCTGCATCGCGGAATACACCACCTTTGACACGCTTTGCTTATTGGCGTCCCACCATTCGCCAGTGAGTGACTTTGGGTCGGGGTATCTTGACCAACCGAGGATGTCCGAAAGAACCTGTGACACAAAGTGTGCTGCGTTCGCCTTGTCGGCGGATAGGTGCTGTTCTGTCATCGTTTCGAATCCTGTTGTACCGAATGCCCTGTAGAGAAAACAACACGCCAAGCAGCTACAGGATGCTGTTTTTCCTTCCGTCGAAGTAGGCGTGTTGTGACTCGAATTCTATTTGCCGAACAGCCACGAATGCACGTGATCCACGGCCTTCTGCAGTCGTGCGTCGTCGATCCGTTCGCGGTATAGGCTGGACATATCGTCCGTAGCGTGCCCCATGATGGCATCGACCGCAACTTGATCACCACACGCGCCCGCAATCGTTTCGAACGTGTGACGGATCGCGTAGAAGCCTACGCCGTGCCGTTTAAGGCCGCATTCCTTCAGTAACTTGTTGAACCCCGTACAGACCGAATCGATGTTGCTGGTACCACTCGGCCCAGTGCGGACAAACGGCAGACCGTACTTAGTGACGAACACCAGCCCCGCCGTTTCCGATGTACGTTCTGCAGACGCGCGATTGATCACTTTGGCGAGCGCGACACGTGTTTCTTTCCACAGCGGAATTCGTCGTGGAATGCCGGTCTTAATTCGGGCATAGTCGACCCATTCGCCGTCGATGAATGACGACGGCAACGCTGATATGTCGCTTGCCCCCATGCCGGAATTGATCGCCAGCAGGATCATGGCGTGCATGTTATCCGTGGCGCTGGCCAGTAAGGTTTTGATCTCAGCCGCCTGAAACATCTTCAGGCCGTGTTCGCGCTGTTTGCGGGCACGTTCGACGCGATGACTTTTCTTTGTCGGTTCCTTGAATGCCTTGCCGAACCTGATCGGCTTTTCGATCAGTTCCATGTCATAAGCAAATCCAAACACCATCCGACAAATCCGCACCGCCGTTCCGACCGTCTTGACCCCTTTGCCGTCGCCCAGTTTTGCTCGGTATTCGGCAAAATCGTCAATCGTCAGTGAATCAACCAGTCGATCACCTCCGAAGTGTTCGATGATGTGTTTGCAGTGCCGGTGATAGTCTCGGAACGACCGTGGCGACAGCTCCTCCGTCTGAACCAATTGTTCCTTGAAAGTAAGAAAACGATTGGCCAAGTCGCGGATCCTGAAAGCTTCGATCTCTTTGGGGGGAGCTTTGACCCCAGCTTGCAGGTACTCTTTTTGACGTAGATACTCGATTTCCGCTGAACTGGGGTCGCTCCAGACCCCAAAGAAGTATTTTCGACCACGAATCGTTTTAGCCCATTGGCCATTCGCATGAGCGTACAACGGAAAATCTTTACGAACGTCTTTCCCCTTCTGGGGTCGTGTTTTCGTGGTCTTGTTGTTCTGCATGGGGACGGTCTCCAAAACCTCAAACAGGGGTCGTTACTGGGGTCGTCATCAGAATAACATAGCTGGGGGGTATAGCTCAATCGGTTAGAGCAGCGAACTCATAATTCGTTGGTTGGGGGTTCAAGTCCCTCTACCCCTATCAGGGCTGGTTGCAGCTTATCGCAATCACTCGCAAAGCCCGGTTTTTCCGGGATTTTTTCATGTCCGGCCGAATCCGGTTGCGACCCATTTCCACCATCTTCCGCGACCTGCTGCACCCAATATGCACCCACTTCGGTTTTCCAGCTGGCTGCCCGACTCACATCGTCACCGGTTACCATCCAGTAATGGGCTTCAGCGATCTTCTCGGAGTGGCCGCACCACTCGGTGGCCTTGTGGCCACCGAATTCCGCTTCGAGTTCGGTCGCTCTGGTCGCCCGCATGTTCTGGAACGGCTTGGGGAAGCGAGCCAGCCCAGCACGCTTGATGATCTTCACCAGTGTGGTCAGCGGGTTTCCGGTCAGCCTCAGCGTTGGCAGCAAGTAGACAGAACCAACTGGTGCAAGCTCCCAGAGTGCTGACAATTCCGCCCGTAACTCAGGAAACAATGGCACCACCCGATCGCCCTCGTCTGCGTGATGCTCGTTCTTTGGCGCGTGAACGTGGAAGCAGCCTTCAGCCCAGTTGACGGCGTCCCACTTCAGCTCACGGATTTCTGACGGTACTCTCAGCCCACCGTATCGAGCCAATGCGACCAATACTCGCCACTCCTGTGATGAACAGGCATCGAGAATGCTGATCGTCTCCGCGGGCGTGACGAAGTGCTGACGCTTCTTGTTGCCACGGTTGGCTGTCTTTAGTTCCTGAAATGGATTCTCAGTCAGCAGGCGAGCCTTGATCGCGGATCGGAAGAACTGCTTGCAGATGCCCAGCCGCTTTCGGACAGTGGCGTCAGCAAGGTCGTCCCGCCTTAACTCTCGGTCCAACCGCTCACCATCTGCAGGTGTGATGTCTCTCAACAGCTTGTCAGACCCGAAGAAGTCCAGCATGTGTCGTCTGGCATTGCCCCAGGTAAGTCGCGTGCTTTCTTTTTCGTGAGCACGCTCGGCAAACCACTGGCTCAGGAATGGTCCCAGCTTCTGCTGATCCGTTGCCGCTCGTTGGGAGACTAGTGCCGCAAGTCGTAGTTGAGGGCCCATGAGTGGCGAAAACAGCCCAGATTGCCAGTGAATTTAGCCTTGTATTTTGTGTATTTTTCCGAATCAGCCAGCGACAGAAAAGGCGTTCCTCCGAAGAATGTGCGTGACAAACAACACGCGTTTTCTCAAGGAGGAAGGCTCATGTCTGGCAAGGCGGCCCGGATTGTGCTCAGTGAAAAGCAGGACGAGATCCTGCAATCGATGATTCGTTCAAGAACTTTATCGCAGCGACTTGCGCAGCG
>JBDNHJ010000362.1:0-52619 GCA_041688835.1 Fuerstiella sp. | reverse complement strand
GCGCCGTGAAACCGGCGATGGTGTGTGGTCTGAGGTCGTCCAGACCATCATTTCCCAAGCGATCACGTTTCTACGCCGACCCGCCGGTCACAGATCCCCGAACAGACCGGCCTAACTCAACGGCCCGCAAGCTCACGGGGGAACGAGTCCCTTGAAACATGTGGGTCTAAAAAGGCATGCCTGCTTGTCCGCAGACGTCATAAATCTGAGCCATCCCTGCCAGTCGTCCTGCGTTTTTCATAACCACAGCATCTGGAAGCAAGTTCACGAAGCCTTGGAAGTCATGTGCTGTCAGGCGGGCTGCAATCTCAGTGGCCGCAGCGATTGGAGTTGCGAAATACCCTCCACCTTTCTGTGACGGCTCATCAGCCAATTGCGTCTCTTCACGTTCCGCCGCCTCCGCTGTCGCTGCCTGAATCCACGACAGTTCGTCACCGTGTTTGAGCTGCTCGTGGCGGCGTTCGATGATGCTGTCTGCCAGAATTTTCCGGCGCTGGTGCTTCTGCTGAAGCGATGCAAGATCCAACTGTGTCAGTTTCAGCCGGACCTCTTGCAGCTGCCAGCGAGTCTCAAACGCTGTTCGCACGGCGGTCTGTAGTTCCGCAGACAGCCGGTCGAATTGTCCTGCGTTGTCTTTGGCATCCTTGCCCGCATCTCGGAAGGCGGTTGCCAGCTTGATACAAGTGTCCTCGTTTTGTTCCACCTCCGCCCGCAATTCGGCAAGCCGGACTTCGAGTGTCTCACGATCTTGCGGTGAAACTGCAACCGACGACTTGACCATCTGCTGTTCGGGATTTGCACCTTTGTCCAGTTGTTCATGCAACGCCTTGGCTTCTTCGTCGAGCTGATCTGCGATGTCGTGATCACCACTCTGCCTAGCACGGAAAGCTTCCGCCCGCAACGAACTGACTTCCGGCAACTGGTCCATCCGTTTCAGATCCACATTGAGTTGTTGAATCTGTGCCGTGATGACCTTCAGTTCCGTAAATCGGCTCTGTTCTCGCAAGCTGATGGCTTCCTCGTGATGTGTTTTCAACGCTCGCACCAGTTCGTTGCGTTTCGGATCGGTCTGGCCTTCTGCCTTTGTATCCGAAGCTTCGCTCGATGGGGCAGCGAGCTGCGTTTCCGTCCGACTGCCTTCCTTGTCTGATTCTTGGCCACAGCATCTGACGGAATGTACGGCGATGAAGCACATCGCCAACAGCCCACAATATCTGGTGCCGTCTATAGCGATTGCTTGCTTCAGCGTCATGAAGTTATTCATCGGACAATTCCTGTTCTAATGATTCCAAAGACGATCGGACGGCCGAAAGCTCATCGCTCTCGAACCAGTTTAAGTCATCAGCTCAGCCCGCGTCATCATGACTCTGGGCGTCGGGAAGTTCGCTGATAGAGTCCAACAGCGGCGAAGGCTGTTCGGCGGTTAAAGTCGGTTCAGATGCCGGCACCAGAATCTGTTCGACGTTGGAGACTACGTCGTTGGTTGCATTCGCGTTATCGCTGCTTTCCTGTGCCGATGTGAATAGCCAGATGGCGATGAGTGCGACGTAAATCGGAGTCAAATACAGAATTGTGCGGATTGCTTTTCCTAACGACCGAGCTCGCTGCAGGTTTGCGGGCAGCAGCGTGGTGGTGGGATTCTGCACGTGAGCCAAACACTCACTCAGCAATTGGGCCACATCATCCGCCGTTTCGAAGCGGTGATTGGCATCTTTCTGCCGCAGACGATCGATGATGCCGCATAGCCAATCGGGGATGTCGGAATTCACTTCGCGAATCGGTCGCGGAGCGTTGTCGGTGATTCGGCGTAAAATTCCGTAGGCTGTTTCCGCTCGGAACGGTGGATGCCCCGTACACATGGCGTACATCACGCTGCCCAGACTAAACAGGTCGCTGCGTTTATCAATGCCTTCGCCGCGAGCTTGTTTGGGCGACATGTACTGTGGAGTTCCGGCGATGACGCCACTGCGTGTCAAGCTGGCGTCGTCGGCAGCCCGCGCCAGTCCGAAGTCCGTGATGATCACGCGTTCGACGTTTTCCGGAAGCAGAATGTTGCCCGGGTTTGATGGCGGCGTAGCGGTTTAACGCCGCATCGAATCCCTTCAGCACGATCCCCATGCCGCCGCAACCGATCACTCCAGAAATTTCATAGCCGCCAAACCGTCCCAGCATTCTCGGATCATCGGTGGCCGCCAGAAAATCCAGTCGCTGTGGATCAAACGCTTGCCCAGCGGTGTCTGAAGAGGCTTCATCGCCGAATCCATCAACCGAACTCAGGTAGTTGCGCGTCTCGTTCCAAAAATTGACATCGACCACTTGAGCCTGCAATGCTGCACAGCAGTGATCGCATTCGTCCAGATGCCGTTCGAAGTCTGCCTGTTCATTTTCCGTCAGGCGATCAGCCAAAAAGTTCTCAATAATATCAGGATTGCAGGCGGAAGCTGTGGCAGGGGTGCTCAAATTATCAGCGGGTTGTCGGGCAGTCATGCTTGATTCTCCCAGCAGAACTCATCCACTTTCTGTTTCAGCCGCTTGATCACGCGACTGCGTGAAGGCATACACGCTGCCTTTGGTTCGCCCCAGTTCCCTCGCGGCGGCTTCGATCTCACGCCCTTCGACTGCCGTCAACCAGAACTACATCCATGTCTCCTGCGAAAATTCATCCCACGCATCACGATCTTCGTGGTCACGCACTCGGATCAGCAAACTGGGACGGGATTCCGGAGCGGTCATAGGCTTTCTGTCTGTGGTTGGCACAGAGTCTTACACACACAGCCTCTGCACATTTGACACGATTTTCGACAGATGGCCCGAATCAACCGAAAATAGCCTGATATCGATAGCGGGGGCCCCCAGCTACGCCAGTTCGAATGGTTCGGGAGCGCTCACGAATGATTGGTAAACCGCGAAGGGTGGCCGGGGTTGGAGCGAGGTACGAGCGAAACCCCGGGGCTTCCTTCGAAAGCTCAGTCCAGCCCCGGCCACCCAAAAACGAAAAACAAATCCCGAAATCCATCAGCGCAACCAATGGTTCCGATGCTGCCCGAATCACTCGACCGATTCTACGCCTGCAAAGCTACTCGGCCACGGAAGTGGGGGCACTCGCATTGGCCGCATTGGCGGCTTTGGCGGCTTTGGCGGGTACGATTTCCAATATCACGGGCGTGTTGCGTGGCGGAACGCGACCTGGCCAGCCTTCGAAAGACTGGCCGCCGTCGCTGGCTGAACTCGCTTCCTGCACGTCGATCAGGGATGCCGCAAAATTCGCCACACACACCAAATACCCTTCTTCGGCTGCGTAAAATTTCGGGCCACCTTCGACCCGCTCAAAGTGATAGCTGCCGGCGAAGACAAAGTTGGCGTTCATTGGTTGAGGCTGAGATTCTTGATAGAACTTTTTCACAGCCGCCTGATAGGCCGGATCGTCCCACAATGTCAGAAGTTTGTCGCGTTGTGGTTCTGACATCTGCCCGTACCACAAAATTTCTTTGTTGTAGGGATCATAGCGCAGTTCCATCAGAGGCAATTCGACGCCCGGCGGTGATTGCGGCAGCGGTTGTGAGTAGTAGTGCGAAACCGACGTTCGCATCCATGAACGTGCGTCGACACGCTGCAGCTTTCCTTGCTCATCTGTCCAGTTGACAAACAGATTGATCTTGTGGCCAGTCGGCGGCTTGAACTCGGGCGAAAAAGTGGCCGGTGTGCCCGGCTTGGCTCCTAAAGCCAACAGCCCCGCATGAATGACGGACGCCTGTCCGCGAAACCACAACAGTGATTCGTGTTCTTTCGTTTGTTCTGTACAGCACAGCATCTCCAACAGGCAGTCACTGCACGCCACCTGAGTTCTCAACAGCAGCCGCTTTCGTTTCTGATCAAGAATCACAGTCCGTTCCGGATTCAGCGGCGTGCCACCGGCCAGCATGTCAGCCAGTGCGTCCGAAAGCGGATTCAGTGCAGCAGGACCGTCGTCCTCCACAGGTAATCCGGGGGCAGCGATCGCTTCAGACGCAGGTTGAGGCGCAGGTGTTGGCACCGCAGAAACGTCTGTTGGCTCATCTGCATACGACGACTGCGAAGCGATGCACAAACAACAAGCCGTGAATGTGATTCGGAAAAAGAAGTTTGTCATGGAAGCGTTCCTGCGGAGTGACGGCGTGGTCGTGTGCTTCTATGATACCGTCGCTTATCGAAAATCCGAACCAGGAATCAGCAATGACACAACTCGCTGGCAAAACGGCATTCATCACGGGCAGTACTCTGGGAATTGGCAGATCCATGGCCACAGCAATCGCGGCGGCCGGTGGAAACGTGATTCTGCACGGACTTCACGACGACCACAACGCTCAGCAGGCACTTCACGAATGCGGAGCTACCGCACAACTGGTGGTCGGCGACCTAGCGGCCGACTTGCCCGCGTGTGCGCAACAGATTGCGAATGCCGCCCTAGCCGTGTCGCCCTCGATCGATCTTCTAGTATGCAACGCCGGAACTTATATCGATCAACCGTTTCTGGAAATGCCATTCGAAGCCTTCGACCGCACCATGAAGCTCAACGTCTATTCGCAGTTTGTCCTGATTCAGCACTTTGCCCGCGCGTGGCAACAACAGGGCGTGAACGGTCGCATCGTCGTGACCGGTTCAATCAACGGACGGCTGTCTGAACAGACTCACGTGGCCTACGACTCGTCCAAAGGAGCGGTCGAAGCGATGGTCAGATCCCTAGCCGTGACTCTGGCACCGCTGGGGATGCGTGTGAATGGAGTCGCGCCGGGGTTGTTTCGCACGCCGCTGACGGAGCCCGCGTTTTCTGAACCGGGGTTCCGTGAATGGATCGAATTGCACACACCCAATCGAACAGTTCCCGGGCCAGATGTGATCGGCGGGACAACCGTGTTCTTATTAAGCGACGCGGCCGAACATATTCACGGGCAAATGATCTTTGTTGACGGTGGCATGAGCGTCTGGCAACAGCCTGATTTTCCCGGCCCCACAAATTGAGACTCAGCAGCATGTCGGCCCCGAGTCGTTCCGTTGGCTTCACTGAAAAACGCCGACGGCAATAGATCGTCGGCGTTTTCAGTTGATCGAGACACGTTACGATCGGCAGCGATGGACGTTTGCCCGCAGCTGCCATTGTGGACTATCGACCCAAAAAGGTCGCTCGCAACCATGCGTTCTTCTTGCGTTCAACTTCCATCAGGTTTGCAAAGAAACCGTTGCCACTGCTGCGCTGGCTCACACGCTGGCCACGGTCACGGCGACCGGCTTCTGCATTGTCTGCCGCGAAGATAGAAAATGTCATCAGGACTGCTACTGCTGTAATTACGACTCGTCGCATGAGTTCTTCCTTTGTGATTCATTCGCTCGGCTGGTCTTCCTGTGGGACCTCCTCAGGATTCACAGCTGTTAAGTTACAGAGGTTTGGTCGACTTTGCGGCAAGGCAAGATCACTGAGTTGGGAAAACCGAGGCCTCGATGCGCAGATTTTGCCGCTGTCGCACCAGACTGTGACGAATGTGCCGGACATTCACGCGAACAAGACACTCACCGCCAACTAGACCTCCACACCGGTCGCCGTCAGCGTTCCATCATTGGCCAGCAGCACCTGAACGCGGGGCAAGGCCGTGCGCGGCGGGCCCGCCAGTGGCTCTCCAGAACGCAGATCGAACACACCATGGTGGCACGGACACCGAAACTGATGAGCGGCCACATCAGGAATCACGGGACAGGCCAAGTGCGTACACTTCTGCGAAAACGCCACAAAGTCATCGTCAGCGAATTTCACCAGCAAACAGGGCGACTTATGGTCCGGGTAGTGAAACAATAATGCCTCGCCTTCGTTGAGATCCGACAGCTTCCGATCGAGCACCAATGGAGTCAATGACTGGAACTCAGTCCCGGCTTCAGTGGTCGCCACCAGACCATTTAACGCCGCCTGACCGCAAGCCATCACGCCGCCAGCCACCGCCAGACCGGTGATGAACTCACGCCTTGTGCGAGACGCATCCTCGGCAGTGTCGATCGGAAACTGTTTTCGCCACAGCGGTTGGTTGTTCGTGTCTCCGTCGGGAGTCACTGATGATGGCCCCTTCATACCGCCGCCTCCTCATACAAACCCGCCAGCATCATGTCGTCGCTCGATTGGGGCTGCAGGTGATCGGTAACATTCAACGTGGAATCCGGATCCGTGACCGGCACCAGCATGTTGACTTTGGTGTTGATTTTCTGACTGCCAAATTGAAACTGATTGATCGGGCGTGATCGAGGCCGCAGCAGGGCGATTTCTTCTCGCGTGCCAAAGTACAAACACTGGCTGGGACACACCGACGCACACATCGGTTTCTTGCCTTCAGACGTGCGGTCGTAGCACATGTCGCACTTCATCATCAGCTCAATCCCAATGACTTCTACCTTCGGCACGCCAAACGGACACGCTAGCCCACAGTTGTTGCAACCGATGCAGCGTTCCTTTTTCGCGGACTGAACAATTCCATCTTCCGTTTTCTTAATCGCATCGGCGGGACACACTTCGGCACACGTCGGGCTGTCGCAGTGCATACAAATCACCGGCGCAGTTTGCGGCGAATTGGGGCGGTCCGTGTATTCCAAATGAATCATCGACGTGCCCTTGTGCGTGTCGCATTCCGAACACGCCTGCACGCAGGCCTCACAACCGATGCAGCGGTTGGGGTCCATGAAAAATTCAAGTTCAACGGGGATGGGCATTTTTTGATTTGAAATTTGAAATTTGGTGCGATTCAAACCTGAATAATCGCGAGCTGTGGCCGCGGATGTTCTCGCGGTTCCACTTCGTTTTCGTAGTGTGGTGGTTCCATGGCGGGATAGACCTTGCAGGCACAGACTTTGAATTCCGGGATCTTCGAAATCGGGTCTTGAGCCGCAATGGTCAACTTGTTGGCACTGCGTTTTCCAGGCCAATGATAGGGCACGAAAATCGTATCGGGGCGAATCGTCTTGACCACTTGAGCCTTCAATGTGATCGAACTGCGGCGGGTTTCCACAGTCGTCCACTGTCCATCTTTGACGCCTAGTTTCTCCGCCAGTATCGGATGAATTTCGATCAGCGGTTCCGGATACTGATCCATCAATGGCCCGATACGGCGTGTTTGAGTTCCCGATAAAAACTGCGAAACAACTCGACCGGTAGTTAGGATCACGGGGTACAGTTCATCCGTTTCCTCCGCCGGTGGACGGTGTTCGCTGATGCAAAACCGTGCTTTGCCGTCCGGGAAGTAAAACGGGCCAGCTCCCTTGGCGATGGGGTTGTCGCTGCCGGGTTCAAACATTCGCCGCGTGCCCGGATGATCGTCGGTCGGGCACGGCCAGAAGACGCCGCCGTTTGCGTCAATTTTTTCGTAGGTGATGCCCGAATAGTCCGCCGTCCCGCCTTTGCTGGCGATGCGAAGTTCGTTAAAGATTTCGCGAGGACTTTTGAATTCGAAGCCGTGCGTTCTTCCCAGAGCTTTCGCGATATCCTGAATGATCTTCCAGTCTTCTTGGGCGTCGCCCGGAGGTTCGACCGCCTTGTTGATTTTGATCACACGGCCTTCGATTTGCGTCACGACGCCTTCGTCTTCTTCCTGCAGTGACCCCGGCAGCACAATGTCAGCGTGTCGCGCGGTTTCGCTCATGAAAAAAACGATGCTGACATTGAACTCCAGCTTGTCCAAGGCGGCGCCCACATATTCGTTATCCGGCAGACTGACTTTGGGATTGAAGCACAGCGACAGCAGCAGTTTGATTTCGCCGGAACGGATCTTCCGCATCATTTCGTAGCAGTCGACGCCCGGCCCTGGCATGTCGGCTTCGTCAATAGGTCTACCAGAGGTTTATAGTCGTGAATGTTGTGAGGTCGACGCCCGGCCCTGGCATGTCGGCTTCGTCAATGTCCCAGATCTGACTGATGTATTTTCGGTGTTCGGGGTTGCTAATGTCCCGCGCCCCCGGAAGCTGGTCGCATTTCTGTCCGTGCTCACGTCCGCCCTGACCATTCGCCTGACCGGTGATCGTGGCATAGCCGCAGTTCTTACGACCAATCCGCCCGGATGCCATCACGATGTTGATCGCCCCCAAACAGTTTTCAACGCCGTTGGTGTGATGTTCGATTCCGCGCGCATGCAGCAGAAAGCTGGTCGACGCTTGACCCCACAGTTCGGCCGCCTGCATCAGCTTCTGCTTAGACAATCCGCAAACTTTAGCCGTCCGATCCAACGTCCATTGCGACACGTGTTCCGCCAGCTGGTCGAAGTCGACGGTGTGGTTGTCGATGAAGTCATGATCCAACCAATCGCGTTCGATCATGATCTGCAACACGCCGTTGAACAGCGCGGCATCCGTGCCGGGACGAATTGGCAAAAAGACGTCAGCCGTGCGCGCGATCGGTGTGATGCGAGGATCAACTACGATAATCTTCGCGCCCATTTCGCGAGCCTGCCACACGTAGTTCGTCGTGATCGGCGCACATTCGGCGATGTTGGCGCCCGAGATCCAGACCACTTCGGCCCCAACGATATCGTCCCAGGCATTTGCCGCACGGTCGACGCCGAAGGCCTTTTTGTTCGCAGCAGCGGCACTCACCATACACAGCCGACCGTTGTAATCGATGTACGGTGTCTTCAAACACACCCGCGCAAACTTGCCCATCAGGTAGACTTTTTCTGTGGTCAGGCTGGCACCACTCAGAACACCCACCGCATCGTGGCCGTATTTCTGCTGCACGCGCTGGATTTCGCTGGCCACTTTTTCGATGGCCTGATCGTATTCTATCGAACGAAAACCGTCGGGCGAAGTTTCGTCGCGTATCAGTGCGGTTTCGATACGGTCGCGATGGCTGCCCTGCAAATAACGCTTCACACCTTTGGGGCACAGCATGCCTTCGTTGAACGGGAAGTCATAGCGAGGTTCGAACCCAATGACGCGATTCTCTTTAACCTTCAACGTAATCCCGCATTGCTGACCGCAAAAACAGCAATGCGTGTCGACCAACTTATCAGCAACTTCGATCGAATCCTGCGCAGGCTGTTTGTTGTACTTTAGACTGGGCCCCCAACGATCAATCACTGGCAGTAAATTGGTTTGTTCTTGTGCCACGGATCTATATTGCCTTCCAGCGCTGTCCCTGAGCAACCACGAGGGTCGCTCGTCGACAGCGCGGACAAATCATTTGGTAGTGATCGGCGACATCTTGCATTTCGTAGCGGTAGCCGAGTGTCTTCTGGATTTTGATCAAGTCGTCAACGTGTTGCTGGTCGGCAAAGTCGTCTCCACAGCGAGCACAGCTGGCTGGTGGCTTGTGGGCAACTTCGTGTTGGTAAATCATCGAAGCCAGCTTCAGCGTTCGTTGAGGAATATGAAACAGCTTGCTGTAGGGAATCCACAGCAACGTGCCACACACAATCGTCATATGAATCAAGGCCAATGGACTGTGGAATGCTCCACCAAAAAACGAATAGCTGATCGTCATCAATAAACCGGTGATCGAAATCGACAGCAAACTCAGCAGCGGCAGCACATCGTTAACAAACGTCTGCACCGCCTGGTCGCCTCGATCTTTCGAACGTCTCCACAACGCCACAGAACAACCAATGATCACCGGAATCGAAGCCCAAACGAGGCCATGGAACGCCAAAAACGCTTCGATCCCATCGACAGGAATCGTGGCCAGATGAATTCCAAAGTTCATCACTTTGTAAGACTGCAAATCATCTGCCGGAGTTTCGAACCATACCCAACCAAAGATCAACGGCACAACAATCGCAAACGCCATCACGCAACCCAGCATGATCGGCCAATGGGCGTTCCAACGATTCAGGCCGCGTTTCCACACGAATCGATTCAGAGCAAAGTACCCAAACGCGCGCCCGGCAATCGAGGTGGCCAGCGCGAATCGATTGGGCGATTTTTTTAGCATCGTCCACACTTGCTGATACAACGACAGCGTGGGCGGTCGATGCGCCCAAACGGTGAACCGATAGGTGGTTAGAGTCAAAGACAGAATCAGAGCCATGGCGTAGACAAACAGTGCTCGGTCGAATTCGAATAGTGTCCAGCCAGCGACCGCACAGGCAGTCGCCACCACGGCAACGATGCCGGCAGTGATTGACGCGTGTTTGAAGGTTTGGTCTGACATGAGTTTGTGGAATTACTCCGGGAACCTATCCATACCCCACGAGTACCGATATGTTTTGCGTTTTTGCGGTTTTGGGTTTTGGGTTTTGGGTTTTGGGTTTTGGGTTTTGGGTTTTGGGTTTTGGGTTTTGGGTTTTGGGTTTCCAGCCCACAGGGCCATTCATTTACCTAGTCCAGCCTGAAGGGCTGGGTTAAGGTGTAAAAATTCGTCGCAAGGGCCAACGGCCCGACAGTTTTCTAACTCAAACGCCGGAAGCAGCCATGCCACAATCACTCGCTCAAGTTTGGTTACACATTGTCTTTTCCACGAAGGATCGACGACCGTTTCTGCAGTCCAGTGTCTTCAGCGATCAGATGTTCAGAATGTTGGCTCATCACGTGAAGGAGTCGGGGTGCATCAGCGCAGTTGTTGGCGGTCACGTCGAACATGTGCATCTGCTTGGGGTGTCGCAAATATCCCTGACAGTGTATTGGTCGCGGGTCGGTTCCCATGAAATGAGGCGTGGATGTCAACCTCCCCCAAGCGCAGCGCCAGGGGGGAGGTCGGACCAGCGGAGCGATGTCCGTGAGGGGGCTTTGCATCTGGAAATCTGAACAAAACGCGGGCCCTCCCCCGAACTTGCTCCGCTCGTTCGACCCCTCCCCTGCCTTCGGCGGGAGGGGGTGTTGGAAAATCGGACACCCGAACAGTCGCTGTGCCGGAACCGTTCCGTCAATACGGAACACACAAAAACAATTGGCCATCACGAATTTCTGACTCCACGCCAGAACACAACCCAATAGCGCACCGTCGCTGACACCGCAAAGATATTTTCCCACACCCATCTGCGTGTTGGTTTGTTACGGGCGTTGACAATTGTCAAATTGGTCGAATCAATCAAAACAGAAACCTCCAAATGGGCGTGGCCCAGTACCCAGCTCTTCAGGCTGGGCTGGGTAAACGAATGGCCCCTTGGGCCGAAATCGCACTGGTCGATCGTTCCATCGTCCGAACCCCGAACCCCGAACCCCGAACCCCTAAACTGAAAACTGAAAACTCATCCTCAAACCTGCAATTCCTCTGCGACGTATTCCACCTTGGTCTCGCAACTTGTGGCCAGCTTGCAGCCGATTTCTGTGGCTAACAATTTGTCCAGAACTTTCGTGGGTGGCAGTTCCAGAAACACGCTGCCGTGTTCCACTTTGACCGGGAATGTTCGAATGCTGTAGTCTTCCTCCTGCAACGACTGGCCAGTTTCCAAGCTGAATGTTTTTTTGTGCAACGGACACGCCACCTTCGGCGTTCCTTGAACATCGCCGATCATCCCGCACGACAACACAAACGCTTTTCGGTGGGGGCACATGTTTTGCGTGGCGTACCATTCGCCACGACTGGCGAAGTTGAACACGGCAATCTGCGTCTTGCCGTATTTGATGGTATCACCGCCGTCGATCGGAAAGTCGTCCGCCGTGCCAACTTCAACCCAGCGAGTTTCGTCTAACTCGGCGGCGTGCTCTTTTTCGATCACTTCGCGACGTTCTTCCAAGGCGTGATACTGCCCCAGTGACACAAATTCGACCGGCCAGTCGCCCGGACGATGCTGGCCGCGTTCGGACACGATTTCGATCGTCGGTTCCGTTTCATCAGTATTGACGAACTGTCGGAACCACTTGCGGCGCTGCGGATCTTCGACGGTTGTTTTCCATTCGCATTGATACGTGTCGACCAAGTGCTGCATCATCGATTCCAGTTCCTCGGCGATGCCCAGTTTGTCGTCAATCACGACGTCGCGGATGTGGTTGATGCCGCCTTCTAGCGTTTCGCACCACACCGAAGTTCGCGTCAGTTTTTCGGCCGACATGATGTAGTACGTCACAAACCGATCGATGTATTGGATGGCTTGGTCCGCGTCGACATCCGCAACCAGCAAGTCGGCGTGTCGCGGTGTCGTGCCGCCATTGCCACACACATAGATGTTGTAGCCGTTTTCTGTGGCAATCAGCCCGATGTCTTTGCCTTGAGCCTCCGCGCATTCTCGCGTGCAGCCCGACACCGCCATCTTGAATTTATGGGGCGCTCGAATGCCCTTGTAGCGGTGTTCCAATCGAATGGCCATGCCCACAGCATCCTGAACGCCGTAGCGGCACCAAGTGGTTCCGACGCAGCTTTTTACCGTTCGCAAGGCTTTGCCATACGCATGACCGCTTTCGAACCCAGCCGCAATGAGTTCTTCCCAAATCGCCGGAAGATCCTGCACCTGAGCGCCGAACAAGTCGACTCGCTGACCGCCGGTGATCTTCGAATACAGATCGTACTTCTTGGCGACGACTCCCAACGCAATCAATTGGTCGGGCGTAATTTCGCCACCGGGCACGCGGGGAATCACAGAATATGTTCCGTTGCGTTGTGTGTTGGCCAGAAAGCGGTCGTTGCTATCCTGCAGAGTCTGATGTTCGGGATGCAGAATGTAGTCGTTCCACAGTCCTGCCAAGATGGATGTGATCGCCGGTTTACAGGTTTCGCAACCGTGACCCGTTCCACATTCCAACAACACATCGCCGAACGTCCGCAACGTCTTGGCTTTGACGATCGCGAATAGTTCCGTGCGACTGAACGGAAAGTGTTCGCACAAATGATTGTTGACTTCGCGCCCCAGCGCTGTCATCTGAGCGTTGAACAAGTCCGTCACCAGTGGCATGCAGCCACCGCAACCACTGCCCGCCTTGGTGCATTGTTGAACCGCAGCCGGCGAATCCAATTCCTGATCGGTGATCGCCGTGCAGATCTGCCCTTTGGTCACATTGTTGCACGAACAGATCTGAGCCGAATCGGGCATGGCCTCGATCCCACCCAGCGCCGCGGCGGCTCCCCCAACCGCACCGACAATCAATTCATGAGGCTGGCAAGGCAGGTCAGCGCCCGACTTGGCCATGATGCTTAGCGTTCCGTAGTCGCCTGCGTCACCGACCATGATTCCGCCGAGCAGTTTTTTTCCATCCAGACTCAACAGCAGTTTTTTGTAGACGCCGGAAAACGGATCGTCGAACGTCAGGCTGTTGGAAACGTCGGGCCCGAGTTCGTATTCGCCGAAACTTGCAACGTCGACCCCCATCAGCTTCAGCTTGGTCGAAAGATCGGTGCCCGCAAAGGTTCGATTGTCACCGCAAAAGTTGGCAGCCACAATTTCGGCCATGTCCCAACCGGGAGCGATCAGGCCATAGATCATTCCACCGTGTAGCGCACACTCACCGATGGCGTAAATGTCTGGATCACTGGTCTGCAACTGATCGTTGACCAAAATCCCACCGCGGTCGCCGACGTCCAGTCCCGATTCTTTGGCGAGGTCATCTCGAGGACGGATGCCGGCCGACACGATGATCATTTCGCAATCAATTTCGGAATCGTCGTTGAACTGCATCCGTTCAACCTTGCCTTCTCCGAAAACTTCTTGGGTGCCTTTGTTCAGATGAACGGTCACGCCCAGCTGCTGAATCTTGCTGACCAGAATCTTCGAACCAGCATCGTCAATCTGCCTGGGCATCAGCCGGGGAGCGAATTCGATGACGTGAGTTTCCAGCCCCAGATCGTAGGCGGCCTTGGCGGCTTCCAGCCCCAGCAAGCCGCCACCAATCACCGCACAACGTTTCGACTTCTTTGCATAGTCGATGATGTGCTGCAGGTCTTCGAGTGTGCGATAAACAAAGACGCCCTGTTTTTTGATCCCTGGAATCGGTGGCACAAACGGATACGAACCCGTGGCCATGATCACTTTGTCGTAGGTGATTTCGACACCTTTGTGCGACGTCACACGCTTCTTCTCGCGATCGATCATGCACGCTCGATCTCCGATGTGCAGTTCAATCCCAACCTGTTCGTACCACTCCATGCGAGCCAGCATCAGCTTTTCGGCATCGCGATGAGCAAAGAAGCTCGTCAAGCCGACTCGGTCATAAGCCGCGCGAGACTCTTCGCAGAAGGTGACGATGCGATATTTTTTGGCGTCATCAAAGGCAATCAGATTTTCGCAAAAGCGAAGTCCCACCATGCCATTGCCTATGACGACGATGGTTTGCTTTTCTGTGGAATGAGTCATGTTTACCTGGCCGAACGAGGTGAAGTGTTCGAACCTTTCGAAAGGCAAACCCCATACCAATGACCAGACCAACCAATATTTCACTCAGGAATACAGCATTGTCCGCCGCTTGATCCATGACGCGCCAGCAAGCACGTGGAAAACAACACTCTGACGCCCATCGAACTTCGGTTTGCGACAGGTTACTGACAAAGTTTCGCTCAACTGTGCTCAGGAAGTCAGCATCAAGCCGTCAACAGGTTTTAAGCACCCATGCACAAGTTTCATCGTTTAACCGCGTGCCCAGCGGGCGTCCACTGTGTGCGACGAAGCAGAGCTTCTGGGATCGGTGTTCCCAAGCTGGAGCTTGGGAACAAGTGTGAACCAGTGGCAGCTGCTATCCCAGCTCGTCAATCATCCGTGTGACGCTTTCCAGCTGACCTTGGCGTTCGGCCAAAGTTTTACGAAACGCGTCAATTACGTGAGGCGGGGCTTTGTCGACAAAACTCGAATTGCCCAGCTTCTGCTCGCTGCCCGCAATTTGCTTTTCTAACTCGTCCCGCTGTTTCTCCAGCTTCGCTTTTTCCGCCGTATTATCCACCAGCCCGTCCAGCGGAACATATCCATCCGCGTCCTTCACGGTGAAACCAGCGGCTCCAGCTGGCGGGGTGATGTCCAATCCGGCGGCTTCCAGCATGGTGCGTGCCAAGTTGTCGAATTGATCGGCCACCGCATACATTTGTTCCGCCACTTCCGGCGAACATTTCATGAACAGCTTCAGCGGTTCTTTGGGACTGATTTTATATTGGCCGCGAATATTACGCACAGCCACAACCGTTTCCTGCAACCGTTCGAATCGCGATTCCAGCTCGGCACTGATCAACGCTTCCGACAGATCTGGGATTTTTGATTTTTGATTTTTGATTTCAGATTTTGAACTTCCCACCCACGGCCATGCCGCGATCATCACGCTGTCAGCCGCTGGCGATTGTTGGTTCAGCCCGCGAACGGGCGCGAGTTCATTCAGTTTCTGCCACAGTTCTTCCGTGATAAACGGAGCAAACGGATGTAGCAACTTCAGCAGGTTATCGATCACCACCACCAACACGCGTTGTGCCAGTGGTCGCGCGGCTTCGTCTTTCAGACGCGGCTTCAGCATTTCAACATACCAGTCGCAGAATTCATTCCACGTAAAGTCGCGAACAGTGTGCGTGGCTTTGTCGAACTGGTATCGCTCAAGCATGGTGGTCACCTGCTGAGCAGTCGTGGCCAGCCGGCTTAAAATCCACTGATCTTCTGTCTTCAGATCCGCCGGATCGATTTCACCCGGCGTGTAGCCTTCCAGATTCATGAACGCGAAGCGGGATGCGTTCCACAGTTTGTTGCAGAAGTTACGGCCGAAATCGAACCGCTCGCTGACAATTCGAGCAACCGCCGCACCTTCGTCGGGCGTGAACCACGGGCTGGGGAACTGAAAGCTTTTCTTGCAGCCTTTGCAGGTGATCGATGGCGTTTCTCCACCTTGAGGGGCCATCTTTTGGTGCTTGATGGTCTGCTGGGTGACCGCTTCGCAATGCGGGCATTCGTAACCCACCGGCAATCGCACGTCTTGAGTGTCTCCGGCGATCGACGCGATCGTAAACCGCACCGCGTCTGTGCCGTACTTGTCGATCAGGTCCAGCGGATCGACGCCGTTGCCTTTCGACTTCGACATGCGCTGACCGAACGAATCCTGAATGGAGGGATGAATATAGACGTGTTCGAACGGCACGTCGTCCATGTTGTACAGCCCCATCAAAACCATGCGGGCCACCCACAGAGAAATGATGTCGCGGGATGTGACGAGGACAGATCCGGGATAGAAGAACTTCAAGACTTCGTTGTTGCCGGTGGCTGCGATTTCAGATTTGGAATTTGAAATTTCAGATTTGGCCAACGGCGGATCAACGGTTTCGTTCGGCCAACCCAGTGTGGCGTGCGGCCACAGGGCGGAACTGAACCATGTGTCCAGCACGTCGGGGTCCTGTTGGAAACCGTCTGCTTCCAGTTGTTGTTCCAAATCTTCCGCCCCATCGGCCACGCACGCGATGATTGTAAAACCGGCGACATTCACTATCGCCCCGGTCCCGGACGGTGCGGTAGGCACGGTCGCCTCACCCACAACTCGAACCCGAATTCGTTCTGGGTCGAACCATTCCTGATTCTCGATTCGGTGCCTGATATGGAGATTGCCCGTTTCCTGGTCACCAAATAATCTTGGCTGCGTCCCATCCATCAACGTCCAGACTGGGATTCTATGGCCCCACCACAGCTGGCGGCTAATGCACCAGTCTCGCTTTTCTCCGAGCCAGTCCATGTATGTTTTGGTAAAACGCTGCGGGAAGATTTTGACGCGTTTGTCGCTGACAGCATCCATCGCGGATTGCGCCAATGTATCCATTTTCACGAACCACTGATCGCTCAGATACGGTTCGATCTCCGTCTTGCTGCGGTCGCTGAACTTCTTGGGAATTTTGCGGTCTTCAACGCCTTCGTAGTGGCCGAGCTCCTTCATTTTTTCAACAACAGCTTTGCGAACCTGCTTGGTGTTCATTCCCGCGAATTCACTCCCTCCTTCTTCGTTGATAGTTCCGTCGGGGTTCAGGATATTAATCGGCTCGCCCATTTGTGCCTTGTTTCGGGCCCAGCAGGCGTAGTCGTTCGGGTCGTGGGCCGGTGTGACTTTCACCGCTCCGGTACCGAGCTCCTTATCCGCAAGCAACGCATCGGCAATGATGGGGATTAGTCGACCGTTAACTGGAATCTTTACGCGTTTGCCAACGAGATGGGTGTAACGTTCGTCTGTGGGATGAACGCAAATGGCGGTATCACCCAGCATGGTTTCGGGGCGAGTGGTCGAAAACCGCATCGTTTCAGCTGTTTGTGTCCAATGTCCTGGGTTGCTCTCCATCAAGAATAGACCATCTTCGCCGGTTTGCTCTGTTTGCGTATACACCGGATAGTTGAACGTCCAGAAATTACCGTCGACGTCGTCGGTATAAACTTCGTCATCGGCCACTGCTGTTTGCAGGTGCGGATCCCAGTTCACCAGACGTTTGCCGCGAAAGATCAGTCCATCGCTGAACATCTTGAAAAACGTACGACGCACAGCCGTGCTGCACACATCGTCCAAGGTAAAGCGTGTGCGTCGCCAATCGCAGCTGGCTCCGATTTGCTTCAGCTGGTTCAGGATGCGAACTTCGTATTCGTCTTTCCACTTCCAAATGCGTTCGACCAGTGCGTCGCGACCGATGTCGTGGCGAGTCAGTCCTTCCTCTTCCAGCATGCGGCGTTCGACAACGGCCTGAGTTGCGATACCAGCATGGTCGGTGCCGGGCATCCACAGTGCGACGCGTCCTTGCATGCGTCGCCAGCGCGTCAACAGATCCTGCACGGTTCCGTTTAAGCAATGCCCCATATGTAGGGCACCGGTGACGTTCGGCAGCGGAATCATGATGGTGTGCTGCTGACGCCCCGGTGTGGGATCCGCATCGCAGTAGCCGCGCGCCTCCCACTCCTGCACCCAACGGGCTTGAGCGGCAGATGGTTCGTAGGCTTTCGGAAGATCGGCCATAGTTTTCAGTTTTCAATTGTTGGTATTGAGTGAGTGGCGGAGGCTGGCGACAGATTTTGTTTCGGCGACGTTAGTTTGGAGTTCGGCAGCCGAGTCGATGGCGATTCGTACAAATCATCCACCCCCGAACTGAAAACTGAAAACTGAACACCGAAAACTCACACAACTCCCCGGTCTTTGTGAATCTTGTATTCAAACGCATCAACCAGTGCGATCCAGCTGGCTTCGATGATATTTTCGCTGACTCCAACGGTGCTCCAGACGTCTGTTTTGTCTTTGCTTTGAATGACGACTCGCACGCGAGCCGCCGTGCCTTCGGTGCTGTTGATGACTCGCACTTTATAGTCCACCAGACTCATTTCCGTCAGCCCGGCATAAGATTCCGTCAGTGCTTTTCGCAGTGCTGAATCCAAGGCGTTCACTGGACCGTCGCCTTCGCCCACGACGTGATGATCGCCATCGCCAATTTTTAGTTTGATCACTGCCTCGGTCACGGGTTCGCGAGATTGGTTCTCGACGTTGACTCGATAATGCTCCAGTTCAAACGTGCGCTGATAAGTGCCCGCCTGTTTCATGACCAGCAAATCGAACGACGCTTCTGCCGCTTCGAATTGGTAGCCGTCGTGTTCAAGATCTTGCACCGCCGTCAGAATCTTGGCCTGCAATGGCCCGTCTTCTTCTAGCTGAAACTTGGTCGTCTTGGCCATGATGTTCGAACGGCCAGACAATTCACTGACCAGCACTCGACGCACGTTGCCGACGGTTTCTGGCGTGATGTGTTCGTAACTGTGAGCGATCCGATTGACAGCGTGGACGTGCATACCTCCTTTATGAGCGAACGCGCTGTTGCCGACGAATGGCTGACCGTTGCGAAAGTTCATGTTGGCCATTTCATAAACGTATCGAGACAGTTCGGTCAGCCGTGTGATGCCGCCTTCCACCAGCACATCATGCCCCATCTTTAACGACAGGTTGGCGGCCATCGAAATCAGATCCACATTGCCGCAGCGTTCGCCGATGCCGTTGATGGTTCCCTGAACCTGGATGGCTCCCGCGTTGACTCCCGCCAAGGAATTGGCCACCGCCAGTTCGCTGTCGTTGTGACAGTGAATTCCCACTGCGACTCGGACGGATTTTTGCAGCGTTGCGACAGCGGCGGCGATTTCTTCGGGCAGTGAACCGCCGTTGGTGTCGCACATACAGATCATGTCCGCGCCGGCTTCGGCGGCGGCCAGCCAAGTCTGTATGGCGTAATCCGGGTTGGCTTTCCAGCCGTCGAAGCAATGTTCTGCGTCGTAGATGACTTCGCGGCCTTCGGATTTGGCGTAGGCGATAGAATCGCGGATCATCGCCGCATTTTCTTCCAGCGACACCCGCAAGACTTCCGTTACATGCAGGTCCCACGTCTTGCCGACGATGGTGATGACCGGCGCTTGGCAATTCACCAGCGCCTGCATGCCGATGTCGTCGCAGGCTTCGATGTCTTTGCGGCGGGTCATGCCGAACGCTGCGATTTTGGCGTGCTTCCAATCCATATCGGCCGCACGTTGAAAGAACTCTTCGTCCTTGGGATTTGACAGCGGAAATCCGCCTTCGATGTAATCAAACCCCATGCTGTCCAGCTTGGTGGCAATCATCAGCTTGTCCTGCAAAGAGAAGTTGACGCCTTCTCCCTGAGAACCATCGCGAAGAGTTGTATCGTAGAGCTGGATTCTGGACATAGTTGTTGCTTCAAAAAAAAATAGCCCTCAGGCTTCCTGAGGGCTAATGATGGTTAAGTTCTGATTTCCTCAGGCAAGTCAGATCTCTCCGCCGACGATGACGTCGCAGATGCTGATAATCTGAATTGCAATAATCACGGGTGACACAAAAACTTTGCCTGAAAATGAGCTGAACTGCGGCAGATGCTATTGAGTCCCGGCAGTCCGGTCAACCGGGAACCTCAGGAAACCAGCCATTCTGTTGACCAAATCAGTCAGACTTGTGACAATCCCGCGTCAGCAGGGCTCGGGGGAAGCAAGGCCGTTTCCTAAGCGTGAAGAATTTCCTTCGCGACGCCCAATGCACCAAAATGACGTCGTCTGGATGGATCTAGTATGCGAATCTTTTTTTCTGCCGGTGAACCGAGTGGCGATCAACACGCCGCGCATCTGATTCAGGAATTGAATCAACAGCACCCCGACTTTCAGGCCGAAGGCTTCGGCGGCCCGCACATGCGCGACGAAGGCTGTCGACTACACTTCGAGCTAACCACCATGGCTGTCATGGGGTTTTTGCGAATCGTGCCCATGCTGGCCAAGTTTCGTAAATTGGTGATCCAGGCGGAAGAACACTTCGACAAGAACCCGCCAGATGCTGTGGTATTGGTGAACTTCCCCGGCTTCAATTGGTGGATCGCCAAAGCCGCCAAAAAACAAGGCATCCCGGTGTACTTCTATATGCCTCCTCAGCTGTGGGGCTGGGCTCCGTGGCGTATCAGTCGCGTGCGAAAGTGGGTGGATCACGTGATCTGCAATCTGCCGTTTGAATTTGAGTGGTACAAACAGCGAAACGTGAACGCCACATGGGTTGGGCATCCGTTTTTTGACGAAGTCGCTGAGCGCAAGCTGGATCAGGCACTTGTGCGCGAACTGCAGCAATGCAGTGACAAACAGCATGTGATCACCGTGCTGCCGGGATCTCGCAATCACGAAGTCGACAAGAACTTCCCCGTGATGCTAGAAACCATCCGCCAGGTTTCCGCCGCTGTGCCACACATCCGCTGGCTGGTCGGAAATTATCGTGCGGACCATACGGAAATCTGTCGGAAGATGCAGGCCGACCTGAGTGTCGATGCGGATCTGACGTACTTCGTGGATAAGACATCAGAAGTGATCGAAGCTGGAGACTGCTGTCTGATGGTGAGTGGATCGATCAGCCTGGAAATTCTGGCACGTCGTACGCCCACGGTTGTGCTGTATCGCGTTCCCCGCTTCGCGCGTTTTGTCAGCCGTTTTTTGATGACGTGCGATTATATCACACTGACAAATCTGGTGGCAGAACGCGAAATCATGCCGGAATTCATTTCGCACGGCAGCCCCCGGAAAGACATTCAGGGCATGGTGGCTCAACTGACAGAATGGTGTCTGAAGCCGGAAACACTGGATAGCCGACGCGAAGAAATGGACATTCTGGCACAAAAAGTCTGCATCACGGGTGCCACAGCCCGCACAGCGGCGCTGCTGACGTCGCACTTGTCGCCGGATCACCAGAGCAGCAACAACGTCCACAGCAACGAAGCAAATCAGGCTGCCTGACTCAAGCGATTGGAATTCGGCCGAGCTCACGAATAGAATCAGCGGTTCGCAGTTTCCCCGTTTCCCGTCATTCTCTATGTTCGAGGTTCTTCGTGAATCGTCCGCACGCACCTTCTAACCTTCCCGACCCCACAATTTGCTTGGCTGAGGGCTGGCATTGTTTGCACCAATACTACAAAGTCGACCAGCAGGCTCTGGCAGCCCTGTCAGAGTCCGCTCGCGTGGAAGGTCGTGAGCATGTCGCGCGCGTGCTGGATCCACAGGGCGAATTTGCCACGGATCGCCTGCAAACATCGATCGTATCCGGTCACCGCGCCGATTTGGCGCTGATGTCGATGGACGCCGACCCGCTAAAAATTGATGCGATCACTCAGGAAATCCGCAACTCAGCCATCGGCAGTGCCCTGAAACCATCGTACTCGTTTGTGTCGATCAGTGAGATTTCAGAATACGTCCCCACGATCGAACAGTATTCTGAACGACTGCAGCGCGAAGGCACTCAGCCTGGCGATCCGGCGTTCGAAGCCAAGGTCAATGCGTACAAGCAACGACTGCCCGCCATGAACAAACAGCGGCTGTATCCGGACATCCCACCGTTTCCGGTCATCGCCTTTTATCCGATGAATAAGTCTCGCGTGCCGGGAGCCAACTGGTACACGGAACCGTTTAGTGTGCGGAGCGCATTGATGGCCGAACACGCGACATCGGGCATTAAGTTTGCCGGTCGAGTGTCTCAGTTAATCACGGCGTCCACAGGTTTTGATGATTGGGAATGGGGCGTCACACTGTGGGCTCGATCGCCAGAACATATCAAAGAGATCGTGTATACGATGCGATTCGACAAAGCGTCTGCGAAGTACGCCGAATTCGGCCCTTTCTATATTAGCTACGCCGCGTCACCAGAAGATGCCATGAGCCATCTGCGAATCTGATTTGGTGTTCGGTGTGATTCGGCTTTCCACGGGGTTGGGCGATTTCATTCTTTGTGTTTAGCCCGGAGCGGCGACAGATCCTTTGCTGGTGGCGTGAGCCACCGGAACCCCAAAGCAGAGTCTAAAGGCCGGAGGCCGACACAAGTCTGCAGTGGTCAGCGAATTTGTGTCGCCCTCCGGGCTGCATGTTCGACATCAATTCCCGGTGGCTTACGCCATCGGCAATGGATGTGTGGGCTTCGGCCTGAATCGCGAATTCCCACACCGGACAAAACTTATGCAAACCAATGACTTATGCGATGCCATCTTTTTAACAGCCGTCTGCTAGCGCCTTGCCACTCACGGTTGAAACACAACAGGTCGATTCATGGCCAAATCTGTCAAATTTGATATCGCAGTGCTCGGCGGTGGAATTGTGGGTCTGGCCACAGCTTGGCAGATCGCCAACCTTCATCCCGACAAGACGATTGTGCTGCTGGAAAAAGAAGGATCGCTGGCGACGCATCAGACGGGCCGCAATTCGGGCGTGATTCATTCGGGGATCTATTACAAACCCGGCTCGCTGCGAGCCACCAATTGCCGAGCTGGCAAAGTGGCGTTGGAAGCTTTCTGTTCAGAACACAACGTTCCGTGGCAGAAGACTGGCAAGGTGATCGTGGCGACTTCCGAATCGCAGTTTCCAGCTCTGCAAAGCATCTACGATCGAGGCCAGCAGAACGGAGTCGACTGCCAAATCGTAGACAAAGACCGACTCGCCGACCTCGAACCACACGCGGCAGGCCTGAAAGCCATTCATGTGCCAGAATCCGGCATCGTGGACTATCCCGCCGTGTGTCAGACGTTGGGGCGGTTGTTGCAGAACGGCGGAACGCAGATCTTGCTGAACGCCAAAGTGACTGGGATTCGCCAATCCACGGATTCCGTCACCGTCACCACCAACGACACGACCATCGAAGCCAGCCAAGTTGTCAACTGCACCGGATTGTTTAGCGACCGCGTCGCTAAAATGTCGGGGCAGAAGATGCGGGAGAAAATCGTGCCGTTTCGCGGTGAATATTACACGCTGAAACCTGAGGCTCAGCATCTTTGCCGCACGCTGATTTATCCGGTACCTGATCCGGAATTTCCGTTTCTGGGCGTCCACTTTACGCGCATGATCGAAGGCGGCGTCGAATGTGGCCCGAACGCAGTGCTGGCCTTGGCGCGAGAAGGCTATACGTGGACGGATATCAGCCCGCGCGATTTGTTCGAATCATTGACGTACCCGGGATTTCTAAAACTCGCGCTCCGCTATTGGAAGACGGGCATCGGCGAAATCTGGCGATCGGCATCCAAAGCCGCGTTTGTGAAAGCGCTGCAAAAACTGGTGCCCGAAATTCGAGCCGAACATCTGGAAGTCGCACCAGCGGGTGTGCGAGCTCAAGCGCTGGCACCAGAAGGACGACTGGTGGACGACTTTCTAATCCTGCGCAACGAACGTGTGCTGAATGTCTGTAACGCTCCATCGCCCGCAGCAACCGCAGCACTAAACATCGGCAAACTGATCACCGATCAGCTGGCGTTGTCGTAGGGCGTTTTGTCAATTGTAAAATGGCCACACGTGCGGAGCGACGAGGATTGTGACCACGCCCACGATGATGCTTAACGGAATGCCCATTCGCAAATAATCAGAGGCGCGGTATCCGCCCGGGCCGTACACCATCATGTTGGTTTGGTATCCGAAGGGAGTCGCGAAACTTCCGGCCGCTCCCATAATGACGGCGATGATCAACGGACTCGCATTGATTTCCGTGACCGTGGCGGCCGCCAAGGCAATTTCCAACACCAGCATGGCCGCCGCTTTGGCCGTGATCATGTTCGTTAGAATCACAGTGATGGAATAGATCGCCGCTAGCGTTGCCAGATTGCCACCGCCACACCACTGGATAGCTGTCACAAGATTCTGGACGACAACTTCGGTGGCTCCCGTGGCTGTCATGGCTTTGCCAATGCCAATGCCCGCGGCCATCACAATAATCACACTCCAGTCGATCGACCGTCGCGCGTCACCGGCGCGAGTGCATCGGAACATGATCATCAGCATGGCTGCCGGCAGCGCGGCCAGCAACAGTGATTCTTTAATCCCCCGCGCCCCGAAGATACTCGCAGTAATAATAAACAGTAGCATCACCAGTCGCGCCAACCAGGCTTGTTCGTGCAGCAGCGGCGCAGAATCTTGAACTTCGCTGACCAAAAAGAAGTGACGTGAATTGCGTTGTTGTTCTGCAAAGTTGGCCCCGGATTCTAGCAACAGAGTATCACCAGGCTGTAAGCGAATGTCGCCGATCTTACCCAACAGCCGGTCTCCATCTCGATTGACCGCAATGATGGCCGCGTTGTAGTGAGTTCGGAACTTTGATTCGCGAATCGTCATCCGTAAAAATGGGTAGCTGGTGGAAACCACAGCTTCCACTAGGCACCGCCGAGATCTTGGACCGTCCAGTTTGAACAATTGATCCGTCGCTGGTTTGACGCCTGGGATTTTCTGCAGGTCGACGACGGACTCAACGACGCCGACAAACACCAGGTGGTCGTTCGCCTGCAGCAACGTGTCTGAAGCGACGGCCGGCAGAATGTGACCGCTACGGTCGATTTCCATCAGATACATACCAGGCAGATGACGGAGTCCCGCGTTTTCGATGGTCTTTCCGACCAGCGGGCTGGACGCATCAATTTCCATTTCCACAGTGTATTCGCGGGGGTCTTCGCTGCCGGTAAACGCGGGTTGCCGTTCGGGTAGCAGGCGCTGTGTGAACAACGTAAGAAACGCGATTCCCAACACCATGCACGGCACGCCGACCCACGCGAGTTCGAACATGGTTAAACTCTTTTCCAGCTGGCTGTTGACCACAATCGTGGTGCTGGTGCCAATCAGCGTACACATGCCTCCCAGAATCGCGGCGTAACTGAGCGGCATGAACAGATGGCTGACGGAGATCCGGTGTTTCCGAGACCAGTCGCTGATGATCGGCATCATTAACGCCACGACGGGCGTATTGTTCAGGAATGCGCTGAGCGTTGCGGCGGGGATCATGGTTCGCAGTTGAGCCGATTTCGTCCCTCGGGGAGTTCCCAGCAAGCGAACTCCCAGCCACGCAAAGGCACCCGTCTTTTGCAGACCGTCGGCGATGACGAACATCACCGCCACCGTGATGACTCCCGCGTTCGAAAACCCTTTCAGGCCTTCTTCAATACTCAGCCCATACTGCTTGTCGTCAGGGCCTTGCTGAGGATCAAAGGCACCGACAATCAGCAGCACCGACAACGCTCCCAGCAAACAGGTGTCGGCAGGCCAGCGAAAATACATAATCCCGACAATCGCCGCGCTGATCACACTGAGTGTCAGAACGATTGGAGACCACTCCATGGAAGAGCTTTCAGACGACAAATTGAGTAATCACAAAGAACGCAGATCATGACGCCTTCATCGATCGGAATCCAGACCTGTTCTTGCGACCGAAAAACGCTGCTTTCCCTGAGAAAAACACGAATTTGGGCGAATCAACGGCCAGCAGAACACGGCATCACAGCAAACACGCATTGGTTAAGGCGAAGTTACCCCAGCAGCAGATCGGACTCAATCCGTCTCCGCTGCGAACAGTCCGGGGTCTTCGAAGGGAAGTTCGGGCTGATGTTTGTCGGCTAATCCGGCTTTGAAATGTCGCCGACAGACGGAAACATAGCTCTCATTGCCGCCGACTTTGATTTGGTTGCCGCCGCGAATTGGGCGGCCATGGGAATCAATCCGCAGCACCATGGTGGCCTTGCTGCCGCAGTGACAGATGGTCTTGATTTCCGTCAGCACATCCGACCAGGCCAACAAGTGCTGACTGCCTTCGAACAGATTTCCCTGAAAGTCGGTCCGCAGTCCATACGCCAGCACAGGGATTCCTAAAGCGTCCGCGATTTCGCTCAACTGATAGACGTGCTGCCGGGATAGAAACTGAGCTTCATCAACAAACACACAGGCCACTTCG
The DNA here is from genome assembly GCA_041688835.1 of Fuerstiella sp. Lineage (GTDB taxonomy): Bacteria > Planctomycetota > Planctomycetia > Planctomycetales > Planctomycetaceae > Fuerstiella. The sequence goes on along the minus strand of JBDNHJ010000362.1, from coordinate 26,561 downwards.
TCCTGATCGTGTTCACGTCGGCAGATTTCCAGCAGAGAATCCGTGTGTGAAAAGGTAATGGCTTCTGTTTGCAGACCGATTCGAGAAGAAATGGTGCCTGCCCCATCGCGAGTATTTAGCTGAGGCGTCATGAGCAGCGATCTGAGACCACGTTCGCGGTAGTTGTAGGCCGCCTGAAGCAAGGCGGTGGACTTGCCCGCATTCATCGCCGAGTAATAAAAATACAGTTTCGCCATGCTGGTTTGATTCACATCTTTCGTCTGTAACGTTTCGGACAATTTTCCGATTGTGCCAGACGAAGTTACTCAACAAAACACAATTCAACAACTGTGCCGCCGAAGTAACTTGAGCGACCATTTCACCACAGATTTCACAGAGGGCACCGATGACAGGGCGGGGCCGCTTGTTTGTTCATCTGTGTAAATCTGTGATATCTGTGGTCAAAAAAGTGCTGTGAGCCAAGCGTTCAACCACAGAGGGCACTCCGCGTTTCAGAAGTCACAGCGGAACATCGCGCCGTGGCTTTGACGGACAAAGAACGCGGTCGTTACACCAGCGACTCTTCAAGCAGATCGCTGACCACGGACGAAGCATTTTTGGACGGCGTTTTATCGTCACGGGAGCGTATAGCGGATTCTTCGTCTGAAGGTTCGCCGGCTAGCGATTGATTTCCCTGTCGCAGCAACCGATCGAACTCACCGTCATCGAACGTGGGTGCCGCAGTGGCCATCACGCCAAAACCGCCACCCAGCAACATCAGTCCGATCACCATACAGATCGCAACCGCCGGCAGCGATAATTTTCCGTCGGCTCCAGCATCCTGCAAGGCCCCGACGGCAACGCACAGCATCAGGCCAATGCCGCCCGCTGCGAAGACCAAGCCCGATAAAAAACGCTTGATCTGCATCGGCCGAGCGGGCTTCGGTTTTCGTGGAGTTTCTGCCGCTGAAATCACCATGTCCAATGCGTGAGACGTCGGCGTGTTGCCATTGTCCTCGACAGTGTTGTTGTCTTCCGCCCGACGATCCCTGTTGTCATTTTCCATTGTTCGGCCTCGCCATTTCTATGCTGTGCCAACTCTTTGAGCCTCAAGACAGTCTCGACCGGCTCCCGAATTTCACAACGCAGCCCGCCGCAGTTCGGCTCTGAAAATCAGGCTCAAATCCTACAAAATCCACCAACGGCACATGATTCGTTTCGTAAAGTGTTTCAGGTGCATGACTTGCGAATTTCTCTGGCTTTCAGAATTTCAGCCAAAAAGTCACCAATCAACTGCGATCTCTAGCGAATGACTGAACGTGGACGGTGTTTCCCGTCTGAAACACAGTGTGTGTGTTCGTCAAACGGTGAGAGTTTTCTGTCAGGAGAGTAATGATGATTAAGAAGTTTGTGGTTGGATCACTGGCGGCAACAACGTTGGCCGGGTTCGTTTTCGGAACCGACTTGTACAGCTACGCCACCACGGCCTGTTCGAATGTTCGCCAAGCGGTGAAGTCCGAGATCACTCCCGAATTTGAGCTGGATCGGATTCGCAATGATATCGATCAGCTGATGCCCGAAATTCGACAACATATGACCGTCGTTGCGGAACAAAGCGTGGATGTTAAGGATCTGGATCGATCCATTGGTGAGAAGGAAACCAAGCTGGCTAAGCAAAAGGAAGCCATCTTGGCTCTTCGCGGCGACCTGGCTGGTGGTCGAGACAAGTTTACTTACCGACATGTGTCTTACACTCGCCACGAAGTCGAATCTGATCTCGCAGATCGCTTTGAAGCCTTCCAGATTGGTGAGGACGCATTGTCGCGAGATCGCCAGATTTTGACGGCACAAAAACAAACGTTGCGAGCCAACCAAAAAAAGCTGGACAGCATGATGGGCCGCAAGCAGGATCTGTCTGTGCAAGTGAGTCGCCTTGAAGCGCGGCTGAAGACGATTCAGGCCACGGAAGCCGTCAATAACATCGCCGTCGATGATTCGAAGTTGAGTCACGTGGAAAGCATGATCAAAGAACTGAATCGTGCGTTGGATGTGCGTGAGTCTTTGCTGGAAACAGAAGGCAACGTTCTGGGCCGAATTCCTGTCGGAGAAGACAGTGCAGACATCCACACCGATGTGGTCAGTGAAATCGACCAGCATTTCGGTCTGACCAGTGACGACGGCGTTGCTGAAGTGTCCTCCAGCGCTGCACTGTAAACATCGGCAGAGCGAAAATCGTGGCCAGACGGGAAGAAGCTGACACAGAACCGGGGCACACAATTCCGGGCTCGAAGATCGGGCCCGGAGTTTTTTTTGAAACGGCAAGGCGTCACAGCACAACGACGAGCCACGGGTGGCCTGAACGTAGTGCAAAAATATGTCTCCACCGATGTGAAATCGGTGGGAGACGTGGTCGCCAATCAGTTGTCGATCCGACCGGGACAAGCCCGACAGAAGCACAGATTGACCAGAAAAGTCTGATCCGGCGGACAACCTGTTGCGTTCTGGTTGATGAAACAGAGTTTCGACGGGATTCCGCAAACAAACGGCCCATGGTGGGCACTCAAGACAAGTGACATGAATTCAGGCACAATACAATTCAGCGATCAACCACAACCACAACCAAAGCCTTGGTTGTGCAGGACTCGCGTAGCTGGAGTTCAAAACAGGACTGTCAAAGACAACACGGTGAACGGATCGAGCTGCCAAAAATATATGCTGTGGATCGACGGTGTCGGAGCGTGGCAATTGTGCGTCGGCGAATCGTTTGTCGTTGGTGCGCCGTCTTTGGATCACGCGACAGCGGATATCGCCTTGCTGGCCAATGTGTCACGCAGACATGCGACAATCCATCGGGATGCCGCAGACTGGCGATTGCAGGCTCACCAGCCAGCGTCGATTTCGGGGCGAACGGTCACAAATTCCGCGATCTTGCGCAGCGGAGATCAAATCTGTTTGGACGAACGTGTGAAGCTGGGTTTTCGGCTTCCCAGTGCGTTAAGTTCGTCTGCGGTGATCGATTTTGAAAGCGACCATCGACCTTCGCATAGCGTCGACGGTATTATATTGCTGGCCGATCACTGTTTGCTGGGGCCTCGTCGAGATCATCATGTGTGGTGTAGCGAGTGGTCTGAGATGGTGGTGGTGTTCTATCAGGATGAGAAGCTGAAGTGCCGTTCGAAGGCACCGTTGCTGATCGATGGAATTTCGGTGACTGATTCAGGAGTGTTGCAGCATGGTTCTGTGGTCACAGGGGAAGAATTGCGTTTTCGGGTTGAGCGGATCGAGTAGTCAATTGCAGCGGGCGCTGGCGGAATGTACCACAACGGCGGCGGGATAAATCGGAGTCGTCGGCGGCAGGCTGTCGCAGTTTGAAGTTCAACTCAAATCAATAGGGCCGGGTCGGTATCATGAAATTTACCTTCGCACCAGAAGCACGCCCCCTTGATGGCTACACCATCAAGCGTGCAATCCACCGAGGTGGATTTGGTGAGGTGTACTATGCGCTGAGCGATGCTGGCAAAGAAGTGGCGTTGAAGCTGCTGAACAACAATCTTGAAATCGAACTCCGCGGTGTCACTCAGTGCCTGAACCTGAAACACCCGAATCTGGTCACGATCTTTGATATCCGGCAGGATGCCGACAAAGATCACTGGGTGGTGATGGAATACGTCAGCGGTCGAGGACTGTACGAAACTCTGCGCGACTATCCGCAGGGCATGCCAGTTCAGCAAGTTCTGGACTGGATGACGGGCATCACGGCCGGGTTAAGCTTTCTGCACGATCGCGGCATTGTGCATCGCGACCTGAAACCGGCGAACGTGTTTCGTGATCAGTCCAGTATTAAAGTGGGTGACGTTGGCCTGTCCAAGTACATTTCAGAAAGCCGCCGCAGCGCTCAAACGCAAAGCGTAGGCACCGTCTACTACATGGCTCCAGAAGTTGCTCGAGGACGCTACGGACGCGAAGTCGACGTCTACGCCTTGGGAATCATGCTGTACGAAATGATCACCGGCACCGTGCCATTTGATGGTCAGACTACCGCCGAAATTCTCATGAAACACTTGACCGCTGATCCTGATGTCAGCGTGTTGCCACCAGAATTGCGACCGGTCATCAGTGCTGCGTTGGAAAAAGATCCCGAAAAACGCACCCGCACCGTGGAAGAAGTGGACCGTCAGTTTCGGTTGGCTGTGGCAGGACAAAACGCTGCTGCACCGGTCCCATTGACGGCTCCTGATCCGGCAGCACAGGTTCAGTCCGTCGAGGACCAATACGATCAGTTTCAAACAGATGCGGCTGTTGACATTGGGATCCATCCGAATCAAACCTCGGACACTGAGACAACAGAAAACACACTCACTTCACTGGCCAGCTACTGGAATGCCGTGCCCGCTCCATTGCAGTGGGTGATTGGCGGAGCCGTCGCGCTGCTGGTGATCGAATCCGGCATGCTGCGTCCCGTGGCAGTCGGCGGCATGATCGGCGGTGTTGCGTATCTGGGCTACCAACTGCTGACCACCTTGGCACGAGAAACTCGTCCGATCGAAGATAAAGCGACCGCCAACACTGCAGAACGGCCACCGCGTCCACGTCCCAACCAACCCGCTGCAGCGCCGACGATGACTCGCGCCGCGCCGGCTTCCGGACCACCCGCGCAGCGACCAGCTCCGGCGAGGTCACCACACCAACATCGGCCTGTCGTTTATACGCCAGCCACGGCCCGAAAAATTTCCAAGCGTCAGCGCGCGACCGACATTTCGACCTCTGTGTCGATATCGCTGGCCGCTGCGGCGCTCGTCACAACGGCTGTGTTCTTCACCACCGATCTGCTGGCCAACACGGCTCAAGCGGTCTACTTTGGCACTGTCACGATGCTGGCGGCGTGGGTCTTGCTGGTCCCGTCGAAGCTATGGGAAGGTCGCCCCGGCGACAATTTCACGCGACGAATCGCCTTAGGCGGACTGGGGCTCGGTGTCGGCTTCGTGGCTGCCGTGCTGCCCAAATACCTGTTGATTGACCGTACAGGATTGTTCCACAGCGATACGACTCAGGAATATATTTTCGGGCGTGTTCACCTCGCAGACGGCAGCGGCTTTCCGACGATTGCCTGCTTTATGTTGTTCTTTGCCGCACTGTTTTCCGTCCGCCGCTGGTGGTGGCAAATCGACAGTTTTCGCAAGTCCCGATTTCGCGTCTCAAGCGCATTGGTCACACTGCTAGTGGGAGTTGTCGTGGCCAGCGTGCTGCAGCAATTTGCCTTCCCGGACGCATTAGGCGCGACATGGGCGTTGGCGATTTCTGCCGTGGTTCAGCTGTCTGCAGGATGGACACCACCGGAAGATCGAAGCCTGCGACCAGCCGCCGCGCCCGGCGGGCCACCGTCTGTCGATGCTACGGCCCCGCAAGTGGTCAGTCACGAAGTCACGTCTCTGAATCGGGCCTAAGGAAACGCCACTCATGATTAGCCTATTCCTGTTGGCCGGATTCATTGTGATGATCCTGCAACTGGCAACGTCACAACAAATAATTTGGGTGACGGCTCGCCGAATTTTGTTGCGGCTGACCGTCACTTGTGTCGTCGTGTTCGCCTTGCTGATCGGTTTGTGGAGTTTCTCTGCGCAGCGTCAAACGGTTATTCAGGAAGGTCATGGCGAAAACAACCTTTCGAAAACAAGCGTGCCTGCCGTCAGGTTTTTGCAACAGACGGCTGCAGATGATGACAATCTGAAGCCAGCACCGGACACGGACGCCAGCCAAGACACTGACGCCAACGCAGCGACCAATAACACGATGGTCCTAGTCATATCCGTTGATGATATTCAACGGTTGCTGGGTGAAGACGCCGCCAGCGCATTCATGAAACTGAAGGGGCTCAAAAGCGCCTACGCCATGATTCCGCTGCCAACCACCGGTTCCAGCGCGATGCCGCCTGTTGTGTTGGATGCTCTGAACCCAACGACACTGCGAAGTCTGCTGAGTCCCGAGGCGCTGCAGATCTTAGCAACCGCGCTGTCGAACATCGTGGCACCACAGTTGACTGAGGTTGCCGAGGAGTTGGCGACCGTAGAGCGACTGCTTGAATCTGAGGAGATCGCGGCAGCCCAACCGGACCACATTCTGGCTTCATGGATCGGCAACCCTGGCGTTGGTCAGGTGGTGGTGAAGTCCGAATTTTTGGAAGCAGTGATCGACGAAGAGGATGCGTTGCGCGATTCGATTGTGGCGGCGTTCAAAGAACGCGTGGGCCACAGGGCGGCGCTGGAGTTTGGTGCGGATGCGGATTGGGAGAAACTGATCGCGGTTTCTCTGACGGATCAGGCTTTGAGGTCGTGTATTTTGAACACTGATGCCCGAACCGAAGTGATCGAAACGTCTGGCGGTTCGCATCCGATGCAGCAAACGTATGCGTTGGTGCAGTTCCCCGAAGAAATGGAACTGCAGGTGCTGAATCAGATCAAGGCCGCCCTGCAGGAAAACCGGCTGGTGGCGTTGTGTGTCAGCGTGGGAGTGTTGTGGTTGGGGGTGATCCTGTTCAGTGCCGCCTGTCGCTTCAGTCAGAGCGGTTCAATGTTGCGAAAGCTGGCGACGTTTCCCATGATGGCCTTGCTGATTCTGCCCTGCATGCTGGTGTTCGCGTTTATGGTGGGCGCCATGATCCAGGGAGCGACGTTCGAATTCAAATCCGAAGACAGCCGCGTCGCATGCGTCGTCGATCACAAGTAGCTGCGCTTGGGTTGGGCGAAAAATAGCAATCTGGCAAGATTCGCCGGCACGGCGTACCGTTTAACCCGACTCGAAGAGAAGGCTTTTGCCTCCTGCAAGATTCGCCGGCACGGCGTACCGTTTAACCCGACTCGAAGAGAAGGCTTTTGCCTCCTGCACTTTGTGCAGGGGGCCTCCTCTCCGAGTCGGGTTAAACGGGCAGCACGGCAAGGTGACCGAAGTGGCCCAGCCGAAGCCTAAGCGACGCGGTTCTGATCGGCGTGGCCAGTTGGCGTCTCCAGCAGCGTCTGTCGGAAATGCCGTACCAGTCGCTCATCGTATTCGCTGGCTGCAATATTGCGAGATTGGTGGTGCTTGGCCTTGGGCACAATCCAGATGTTGTCGTCGACCCCAAGCAAATTTGCTAACTGGTGAGTGATCTGCGGAGTGACATACGAATCGCGACTGCCGGAGATCAACAGAATGGAATGCGCTAAGTTGGCCGCTCGGTCTTCAAGATGAATGTACTGCCTTCCGCGACGACCAGCACTGCGGCGTAATGCTTGTTCAACAACAATCCGGTTGTGCCAGTCCGGCAAACGTCTGAACAGCCATTCCGGCACAATGTAGCGACAGAACTTCAATAGAAAGCCGTGAATGAGAACTCGCGTGCTGTAGGCACCGTCGGTGATCACCGACAACACTTCTGGATGATGTGCGGCGGTCATCAACGCCGCGCAGCCACCGCGGCTGACACCGAACATGCCGATGGGCAGATGCTTGAATTCCTGGCTGCCCAGAACATATTCCAGCACCGCCGACAGGTCTTCTGTTTCGGAATTCGTGACCCACGGCGTCGGCTTGTATTCGGGGTTAAAGTCGCTGTCGCCTTGGTTTCGAAAATCGAATGCCAACACGGAAAATTCAACGTCACACAAAGCTTGACAGTAGTGCATCGCCCCCAGACGGTTGCCGTTGAGTTCAGGACAGAACACAACAATGCCCCGCGTCGGATTTCTGGACGGATACAGGCTGGCAGCCAGTTCCTGTCCATTCGCCATGGGAATTTGCAAAGCCTGACCAGTGGCGAAATTTCCTGCGTGAACGACGCCAAACATAGGCACGTTTTCAATCAGGTGCGAAATTCGTCCCGACACGATGCTGCGGTATACGAAATCCACAGACAGCAACGTCCCGATGATGGTGGCCGTCGTCCAAAAAAACGCCACGACAATTGCTCCAACAATCGCAGACGACAATCTTTTGACCGCCGTCAGGCATTCGAGTCGCTAGGCGACGAATTTGGAAATGATCAAAGAGACATTCTGACCACCGAAGCCGAAGCTGTTGGACAGACACGCATTGACCTGAACTTCTCGCGGCTGGTTCGGAATGTAGTCGAGATCACAAACCGGATCAGGGGTCGTGTAGTTCATCGTCGGAGGCAACACACCATCACGCATCGCTAGCAAGCAGGTGATGGCTTCCACGCTGCCCGCTGCTGCAATCAAGTGGCCCATCATGCTTTTGATACTGGAGACCGGCGTGTTGTAGGCGTGTTCGCCCAGCCCGCCTTTGATCGCCATGGTTTCCACCTGGTCGTTGACCTTGGTGCTGGTCCCGTGAGCATTCACGTAGCCGATATCTTCCGGATTCGCTTCTGCATCATTCAACGCCATTTTGATACACGCGATCGCTCCGCGACCTTCTGGATGAATGTCGGTAATCCGGTACGCATCCGCCGTAGAACCGTAGCCTTTGATTTCGCCGTAGATTTCCGCTCCACGGGCCAGTGCGTGTTCAAGGTCTTCTAGAATGAGCATGCCTGCTCCTTCGCCAATCACAAAACCATCACGATTCAGATCGAATGGACGCGAAGCTCCTTGAGGGTCCGAATTATGTTCAGACAACGCGGTCAGCAGATTAAACCCAGTCACCCCGAACGGATGAATCATGCTGTGGGCACCGCCGGACAGCATGACGTCGGCATCACCGCGACGAATAATTTCCGTGGCTTCTCCGATGGCTTGGCTGGAAGCTGCACAGGCGGTTAAGCAGTTGAAGTTCGGCCCCTGAGCATTGAACAGGCTGGCCAGGTGAGCGGCTGGCATGTTCGGTTCTAGTTCGAGCTCAAACCGAGGATTCATGGAGGCCATGAAGTTGGTGGTAAATCGTTCTAGGTTGACCTGTCCATCATCGTTGGCGCCGGCCACCAGCGACATAAACTGCATAAAGTCCTGCTGGCCTTCACCCGCGCCAAGATAAACTCCGAAACGTGTCGGATCGAAGCTGGTGTTGTCCTGAATCCCCGAATGCTTGACGGCTTGTGACGCGGCACCGATGGCAAAACGAATATTGCGTCCGGCATCGCCAAAGCGGGCAGGATCTTTGACATACGAATCGAAGTCAAAATCTTTGACTTCCGCCGCAAATTGGGTGGGAAACTTGGCGGCATCGAAATGCGTGATGGGCCCCACACCGCTGCGAACATCTTTCATGCCCTGCCACGTGTCTTCGATACTGTTTCCCAGCGGAGTGACACAGCCAAGTCCTGTCACGACGACTCGACGCTTCATGTTAGTTCTCTTCAAGATAGATGATTCGATCGGACACCGCGGAAGCATGAATCTTTCGACCATGGTCCGGAACGCTGACACGGCTCAGGTGCCAGTTCTTACAGCCTGCGGCGGCAAACTGCGGAAGTTCTCAAAGTTCGCCCCCAAAGGCAGCCCCCAAAGTCAGCCCCCAAAGGCAGTCCCCAAAGGCAGCTGTGAATCAGGCTTCTCCCGTGCCTGCTTGGCCGACGGTCATAATGTCCAGCAGGTTCATTCGAAACACAAAGTTCTTTTGATCAATGCGGCTCAACTGCGGATCGTCCGAAGACAGATGAGCGAACATAATTTCGCCATCCGCCACCAGACGATCACCAACTTTGGCCGTTACCGAAACAGATCCGCCAGCTTCTCCGGAGTTTTCCAGAACGGCCGAATAAATCAACTGATCCCCAGGACACGCCCAGCTGTGGAATTCCATCTTCGGCACTTTGGCCAAGATCACATTGTATTCGAAGTTGTTCTTTTCACCCAGTAGAATGCCGCCGGTCTGAGCCATGCCTTCAATCATCAGCGATGCGGGCATGACTGGAAAGCCGGGAAAGTGATCGTGCAGATGTTCTTCTGCCAGCGACACATTTTTGACGGCTTTGGCAGACTCGCCCGAATTGAATTCGATGAATTTGTCGACCCAGTACCAACGCATATCAAACGGCCGCTGAAAAGAAAGAAAACGAAGAGTCATCAGCGAGCAGCCAACCCGGCCGAATCCACGACAGACGACCCAACCGGAAGCGATCGCTTCCGGCTCGCCGGCATCACAACATGACCGCGATGACTACCCTACACGTGTTGCAATAAACTTGCAGATCATGTTGACAGTAAACAGATCTGGCAACTTGCTGACCTGCGGGTCAGACGCGAACGAATCGACGTCCGCATGCGGCATCTTTTCACGCAGTTGAGCGAGTCCGTCTGCTGTGACAACACCGTCGGCTACGAAGCCAGAATCTGCAGCGGCAAGATTTTCGGGGAACAGTTCGCCACGTGGAATTTTGATATCAAAGTTCTTTTCGAGACGAAACACGATATCCAAAAAGTCGATTGATTCGGCACCAAGATCCCCGATCAGCGTGGCTTCAGCCGTGATTTCGTCGTCATCAACTCCCAACGCGTCGACCAGAGTTTCCTGAACCTTCTCAAAGATGTCGTCAGCCATTTTCAAATCGTCTCCAAAATCGCGCACCGTCTTGGATGCTTGCGAGGACTCACCGCCGAAACCCAGCGAACTGATTCCATCAGGCGATGATGACTGAATCAGCTTTCCCAGAAACTCTCACAGCCCCCAGAGCCGTGAGAAACAGCCGCGAAGTGTAGAGGTCGGTTCTTGAAAAATCGACCGCTAACCATCCGGATACAGAAAAGTGTTGTTTTTAGGCGGTAAACGCCAGCCTTAGCTACGTTTCCCGAAATTGAAACTGCTGCCCATTTGCTGCTCAACCGCGTTTCGAACGCACTACATCCCGCCTAGGGTCAGGCCGCCATCCACCTTCAGAATTTGCCCCGTAACGTACGACGACGACTCCTGTGCGAAGAACAACACGGCGTTCGAAATATCCGACGGTTGTCCTAATCGACGGACCGGAATTTTCTTTTTGATCTCTTTGCCAAACGATCCCACAACAGCCTCTGTCATATCCGTTTCGATAAACCCAGGGGCCACTGCGTTGGCGGTAATGTTTCTCTTGGCCAGTTCCGTCGCCACACAGCGCGTGAACCCTTCCACGCCCCCTTTGCTGGCCGCATAGTTCGCCTGACCAGGATTCGAAACGTCTGCCGCAACACTCGACATATTGATGATCCGACCGTAGCGCTGCCCCATCATTTGCTGCGTCGCCGCTTGGCAAAAGTTAAAGACACTTGTCAGATTTGTATCGATCACATCCTGCCACTTTTGTGGCGTCATGCGTAGCAGCAAGTCATCCTGCACGATTCCCGCGTTGTTGACCAAGATATCCAGCGAACCAAACGCCTCAACAACGGCCGCAACAGCCGCATCCGCCGCTTCTTTGGAACGAACGTCCGCCTGAATGGCCATGACTTCATGGCCACGTTCTTTCATGGAACTGACAACTTCGTCGGCAGCGGCAGAATTCGAATTGTATACGAATGCGACCTGAGCGCCGTCAGTTGCGAGGGCTTCTACGATCGCACGTCCAATTCCGCGGCTTCCGCCTGTGACAAGTGCAACACGTCCTTCGAGACTCATGGGGGATCTTTCTACGATATCTGTTGATCATTGGTGGCACGGTGGCTGTCTGATAGATCAGACGAGGGGCAGGAGTGCCAGAAATTTCGGGAATGTTAGGCGACCTGATTGTCGGGGCGAATTTGCTCGTACAGCTCACGCATGCTTTTCAGCAGCCGTTCATCGTTGTCAGACATCGCCGGGCGAGTGTCTCGCAGATTCAACTTCGATAGCACCAGCTTGCCGCTGACGGCTGAGGTTCCTTCGACCGTTCCAGCGGCCTGAAACGTCGCGGTCTCGTCTTCATTTTTTTTCAAGGTGGCCGTGATGTGCAGTGTCTGGCCGGGCTTCAGAAAGTTATTAAATTTCACGGCCTTGGATTGCTTCAGCAGAATGGTGCTGTGCTGAAAATCGTCGGTCACTCTTAGTAACCACGCGCAGCTCTGCACCATCGCTTCCACCATTAGAACACCGGGCAGCACGGAGAACCCCGGAAAGTGGTCCTGAAGATACTCCTCAGCCAGTGAGACATTTTTAATCGTGGAAATTGACTGCCCCGGTGTGAGTTCCGTGATGCGGTCAACAAGGCAAAACTTCATGGATAAAAACAGTAACGAGAAGTGATGTGATTTCCGCCCAAGACAACAGTGAGCAAAAGTGAGAGCGGTGAGTTTAGGAAGAGGGTGCAAGCCCCGCGTCCTGCGCAACTATACCTGAGGAAAACGAGGCTCACAATCAATGGGCGGCTGCTGCTCTAGGAATTGCTGCGACCGGATGAACGTCGTCGGTTTGGTTTCGCCAACCGTGCAGGTCACCGTTGTGCAACAGCAGCCTGCGTTGCATCTGGCGTTAAAACTGGCACAAATGTGAGTTATATGCACAGGAATCGATGACTAAGTTTGACATTGCGGAGTCTGAGAGACAAAGTTCCCCCAGCCACCAAAACCATTCAAAGCCCCAAAGTTTGCCCGATTAACATCTTTCCCATCATTTTGGTTGCCTAGCCCAAAATACCCATGTTATATTCTTGGTGAACAATTCTGGGGCCATTCGGCACCATCCATTCAGCAATATCACCGGCCCTGTTGAGGCCTGAGTACACCGCCCCCTTAGGTTTGGGGAGCACATTTCTGTTCGCGGGGGGCGTTCTCCGTGAAATTTTGTTAACTGAATCATAATGATTCATACGGAGGAGTTGAACGAACATGCGTTACGTTCTGTCACTCGCAGCCGCAGTCTTGATGACTGCTTCTGCACACGCTGGTGGTTGCTGCGGCAGCCAAGTCAGCTCAAGTTGCTCTGCCCCTTGTGCATCGAGCTGTAGCCCATGCGGCGCCAGTTCAGGTGGCGGTAGCAGCCATGTTAGTTCTTGCGGTACGAGCTCAAGCTCATGCGGTCAGAGCTGTGGAACGTGGGAAACTGTACAGGAAACTGTTATGGTCCCACAGATGGTCACTGAAACTCGAATGGTGACTCGAAAAGTCCCTGTTCAGCATCAGCAGACCGGTACTCGAACAGTTCAGGACACTGTTTGGGAAGACGTCGTCAAAACGTACACAGTCCAGGAACGTGTTGCTCAGCAGCAAACTGCGACTCGTACAGTTTACGATAACGTCTACGAAGATGTCGTCCAGAACTACACGGTCCAGGAACGTGTTGCTCAGCAGCAGACCGGAACTCGTACAGTTCACGACACTGTCTGCGAAGATGTCGTCCAGAACTACACAGTGATGGAACGTGTTGCTCAGCAGCAGACCGGAACTCGTACAGTTCACGACACTGTTTACGAAGATGTCGTCCAGAACTACACAGTGATGGAACAGTACCCTGTACAAAAGGTCGGCACACGAAATGTGACTCATCGTGTTCCTGTGACGAAGACTCGAACTGTCTGCCGTGACGAAGGTCATTGGGAAGACGTCGCTGTCGGCTGTTCAACTGGTGGCTGCGGTGACGGCGGTTCTACGTGCGGTGGTTGCAGCTCTTGTGGTTCTTCATGTGGCGGATGTGCTGTCGCGTCTGCCTGTGGCGGTATTGCCTCAGCGTGCCATGCCGTTGCCTCTTCTTGCTGTGCCCCTCAGACTCAGCGTCGTTGGGTTTCCAACAAAGTTGAGTCTGTTGTGGAGTACACATCTTACGAATGCCAAAACGCTGTTGAGCAGTACACTTACACTGTTCACGAATGCCGTCCGGTTCAGCAGAGCCGCACTGTGAAGGTTTGCAAGCGTGTTCCACGTCAAGAACAGTACACCTACATGACTTCCGTATGCGTTCCAGTTCAAAAGAGTCGCACGATGAAGGTTTGTAAGACCGTTCCACGCCAGGAACAGTACACCTACATGACTTACTCATGTGTTCCAGTTCAGAAGAGCCGCACTGTGAAGGTTTGTAAGACTGTTCCACGTCAGGAACAGTACACTTACATGACTTCCATATGTGTTCCGGTTCAAAAGAGCCGCACTGTGAAGGTTTGTAAGACTGTTCCACGTCAAGAACAGTACACCTACACGACTTACTCATGTGTTTCAGTTCAGAAGAGCCGCACTGCGAAGGTTTGCAAGCGTGTTCCACGTCAAGAACAGTACACCTACACGACCTACTCATGTGTTCCGGTTCAGAAGAGCCACACTGCGAAGGTTTGCAAGCGTGTTCCACGTCAAGAACAGTACACCTACACGACAACTTCATACGAAGATCAGCAGAGCGAAGTTCAAGTGCAGGTTTGCAAGATGGTTGAGCAGACTGTTTCACGACAGGTCTATCACGCAGCAGCTCCAACTTGTGGCGGTTGCGGCGTTGAAGCATCAGGTTGCTCTAGCTGTTGTTCAGCTCCATGTTGCAACTCTTGTGGTGGCTAATCTCTGAATGATCAAGTGACTGACTTCCAAGTCAATCGCTGATCACAGAAACGACAAGGCACTCCGAGGAATTCGTTCCTCAGAGTGCTTTTTTCTTTGCGCAGCGGCCAAAATCTCAAATCTCAAGTCTGAACATACCCCGACGTCCAGACGGTCGCACCACCAGTCACAATGACAGGCAACCATGCCGCCAGATCGGGACGTAACAACTCATTGCCCCCCAGCATATAACTCGCTTGGCTTAACACGTAAAATCCACCAATCACCGTCGCGCAAATGGTCATGTTCCAAATCAGGCTCTGAGACTCGCGCCGCATCACCAGTGGCAAGGCCATGGCCACAGCCAGCAGTGACAGCAACGGTCGCGTGATTCGTGTGTGCAACGCCACACTTTGGCGCACGACAGGTTTCAGGCCGGTGGACGGATTGCGAATACGGTCAATCAGCTGCAAAGAAGACAGCAGCTTCACATTGCGGACTCGATTATACAGCTGATCGAAACTCACATCAGACACGATAAACACGTCTCGGCCATTGCTGCTGGCCACGATTCGCTCGCGCCCCACATCAGTCAGCATTTCTTCATGGAACGGCCCGGTCAAATTCTTGAGCAACCAACCAGCCGACTGCTGCTGTGTTTGTGGCATAAAAATGGCGGCTTCACACTTCAAAGCGTAAGCACGCTGCGAAAGTTCGTTGGGCAATGCAAAGCTGGCGTCGACCAGTTTTCGCTCCTGAATGATGATTTCTTTGCCGTCAATATGCATCATATAGTTGGGGTAGTCGTAAACGGGTTCCACCTTCTGGCTGGCCGCCGCGACACCCCCCCTCGGAGTCTGAAGTTCGGCCACAATATTGGGTAGCACGAATTCCTGATTCAAAATCAAAAAGACGTTCAGAATGCCCGCACCGATTAGAAAGGGGCGTAACAGTCGGAAGGCAGGGATACCGGCCGCCAGAACGGGATGTGACTCAGAGTTCTTTTCCAACAAACCCAGCACAGCGATGGCAGATACGACAATCAGAATCGGGCCAGCCATCTCAAAAAATTCGGCAATTCTGACGCCGTAATATTTGACGATCGCACTGAACACGGACACTGCCCCACCGGCAGAAGCGTGTTCCGAAGAAGCCTCGCCCGCCTTCTGAAAGTCATCCATATTGGTAAACAGGTCGATCACGATGTACAAACCGTACGTCGCAATCAAAAAGACCACAAATGTGTGGAACAGCCTGTTTAACAGGTACTTGTCAAACGTAGTGAACATAGACAACGATGAAACCAAGCGGGAAAGAAGCCGAGCTCGCCCTATTCTAAGAATGCGAAGAATGGCCGAGTCAGCGAATCATGAGTCGACGTCGCCCATTGATTGATTGCGGATTACAATTCAGAACGCGATTCTAGGTCAATATGGGCTTACCCGGCCGATCCACACGGACCCGTGCATTCCAACGGTGGGAAATCGCCTTTATGCCTCTGTTTGCAGTGTTTCGCCGATGTCAGCCACGGAAATTCGATTGCGATAAAAGATGACATCCACCAATCAATCCCAATCGAAAACGTCCCAGAACCGCCAGACAGCCACTTTTCTGGACGGAATCCGCGCGGTGGCCTTCGATGCTGTCGGCACGGTGATGTATCCCGCACCCAGTGTTGCGGCGGCTTATGGTGCGGCCATTCGACGTCATCTGGGGATCGAAGTCAGCCAGGAAACCGTTGCGAAGACCGTGCGGACCGCGTTGAGCAAACGTTCTGCGGCGAAAGATCTGCGAACTAGTGAGAGTATTGAGCATGAATTCTGGGCGGACCTGGTCCGAGAATTCTGCGGATCAGCGGATGGCTTCGAAGATTGCTTCGACGAATTATTTGCACACTTCGGCAACGCCAAAAACTGGAAGTGCTTTGATGACGTCCAGGCGGCGCTGTCGAAGTTTCACGAATTAGGGTTCGTATGTGCCATCGCGTCAAACTTTGATTTGCGTTTGAATTCCGTGTGCGACGGGTTGCCTCCGCTGTCCTCAATCGACCACCGCATCATTTCCTCAACCGTCGGTTGGCGAAAACCGGCCCCCGAGTTTTTCGCTGCGATTTCGGATCGCCTGCAACTGCCGCCCAAAGACATCCTGATGGTCGGTGATGATCTGAATAATGATGTCCTCGGAGCCGTGGCGGCCGGGATGCCGGTCGCGTGGCTATGCAGAACAGACGCCCCGCCGATTGACCTGCCGGACAACGCGATCCGTGTTTCCAGTCTGGTGGAATTGACACAACTGTTGGGCCAGCAAAGCAATATCGCCATGCCACGTCAGACGGAGCGGCACAGTGGCTGATCCGCAGCGCTTGAATGCAGCCAGTGGCCACAAAATATCGGCGCACCGACAGCTGGTGATCATTCAACGCAATCCGACGTCCGGTTCGGGGGCGGGAGCCTTGCAGGTCAAGGTTCTGATTCGCAAGTTGCGTGAATCTGGTTTGCGAGTCCGCTTGTTTGCTGACCGCGATCGCTTGGACACTTTCGTCAACAATGCTGAGCAAGCGTCGTCCATTCGCTGCTTGGTGGCCGCTGGCGGCGACGGGACCATTGCCAGTCTGGCGAATCGGCATTCTCAGTTTCCGATCGCCACGTTGCCGCTGGGTACAGAGAATCTGATGGCGCGGCACTTGGGAATTCCACGGTGTGGCAACACTGTCGCCAGCCTGATTTTGCAGGGGCAGACACGCGTTTTTGACACTGGTGTCTGCAATGGGCAGCAGTTTTTGTTGATGTGCAGCGTCGGACTGGATGCGGATGTTGTGCAACGCCTGCACTCCACACGACAAGGCAATATTCGTCACATCAGCTATCTGAAACCGATTCTGTTGAGTCTCCTGAATTATCCGTTTCCCAAACTGCGTGTCTTCGGCAGCGATGGCACACTGATCTGCGAAGGGACGCATGTGATCGCCACCAACGCACCGGAATATGGGTTTCAAATGCCGTTTTGCCCCGCCGCTGATCCTCACGATGGCCAGCTGGATATTCGCGTTTTCAAGCACCCGGGGCGTATGGCCACGTTCCTGCACGCAGTCAGAACTCGCCTTGGGTTTCAGGATCGCGAGTCGGAACTGACTAGGTTTCGGGCGACAGAGATTGAGGTACGATCAGATGCAGCCGCTGTGGCTCAGTTTGATGGAGATCCGGCGGGCGGTTGCCCTGTGCGAATATCCGTCGCACCGGCTTCCATGACGCTTGTGGTCCGTTCTGACAAACACTAATCACACAGGAAAACGCATGGCCACGATCAACGACAACACAGCTGAAGCCAACACAAATTCCATTCACGTCCTGCTGAAATTTGGCATCGCCACGGTTTTCGCTCTGCTGCTTTTGTGGGGCATACAGGGGCGCATGGTTGTCGAAAAATTAGCCACCTTGCTCATCATGCCCTGCGGCATCATTTGGTACTTACTGATGGTCTGCGTGGTTTTGGCCTATTCGCATCGACAGCGCACCCAGCTGTTCATGGGGATGACTGCGTGGCTGATGTAC
Organism: Fuerstiella sp.; assembly: GCA_041688835.1. GTDB lineage: Bacteria > Planctomycetota > Planctomycetia > Planctomycetales > Planctomycetaceae > Fuerstiella. The sequence goes on along the minus strand of JBDNHJ010000362.1, from coordinate 8,692 downwards.
ACCGTCTGTGGAAGCGGGCATCTGGCCTGTTTGCTGGCCAATCATATCGAGGCACCGTTCCTGAACATCGATCCCACCCAGCAGGCCCCGCTGGATGCCATTGTGGTTCTGGGCGGGGGTGCAACTGTCGCGATCAATCAACGATTTCAAGGCAATTCCTCGGGCGATCGAGTCATCTTGGCCGCTCAATTGTATCATGCTGGGATCGCTTCCAAGATTATCTGCACGGGGAAACGTATCGTGAGTGTCGACGGAGAGGGCCCTGACTCGGCACAGGTTTCATCCGGTGTGCTGACAGCGTTGGGCGTGCCGGAATCCGCCATCGAAACCATGGGTGGGCACAACACGTCGGAAGAAATGCAAAACCTGAGCAAGCACTTTTCAGGCAGCCAAGAACGCTTTGGTCTGGTCACATCCGCTTGGCATCTGCCGCGAGCCCTGAGACTTGCCGACCGCTGGGATTTGAATTTCGAGCCGCTGCCAGCCGACTTCATTAGCGGTAAAAAGGGGCCCGCGACGATGGCTCAGACGATCATGTCCTGTATCCCTCAGGCAGATAATTTCATGAACGTCACAAGGATTCTAAAAGAGCATCTGGCCGGAACGGTAGGGCGCTAGATGCCGCCAGAATCCACTGAAACACCTGCCCCCGAACTGCAGATTCTGTATGAAGACAACGCTCTGATCGCGGTCAACAAGCCGACCGGCATGTTCGTGCATCGCAGCGCCGCCGATCGGACTCAGACGTCATTCGTTCTGCAACTGGCCCGAGACATCGTGGGCGCATTTTTGTATCCAGTCCATCGTCTGGATCGCGCGACATCCGGTATTGTGTTGTTGGCCAAGACGTCCGAGGTGGCGGCTGTGCTGAGCCAGATGTTTGCCGAACGCGTGATCTCAAAAAATTACTGGGCGCTGGTGCGAGGTCATTGCGAACAATCGGGTGTTGTCAACATCCCGTTGATTTCTGCGCGAGGCCGCGAGAAGCCGGAAGGGCATCCGTTCCGAGAAGCTCAGGAGGCGATCACGGAATACCGTGTTCTGCAGCGGCATGACGTGCCGTTCGTTTCTGATCGATATCCAACGACGCGTTGTGCGTTGGTTGAAGTCCGGCCATTGACGGGGCGTTATCATCAGATCCGTCGGCACTTCAACTATGTGTCGCACCCTGTGATCGGTGATACTTCACACGGCGACACTCGACAAAATCGCTTCTTTCTAAGCCAATTCGGCTGCGATCGTCTAATGCTGGCTGCCGTTGATGTGAAATTTCCGCACCCGGTGACCGAGCAACCTTTGCACATCCATTGCCCGGTGGGATCATCTTTTGACGGTGTGCTGCAGAAGCTCGAAGTGTGGAACTGCGACACGCCGGACGACGTCTAAGGATCGTCGCAGATTCCCGTGGCATAGGCTTCCAGCCTGTATTTCCGTCTTCACAGGCTTCCCGCCTATGCCACGGATTCTGCCGACGGCACTAAGCCTGCGATTTCAGCTGAGTCACACGCTCGACAACGCGGGTGATGGCTGTCTTCATCAGATCGTGATCGATCGCATGCACGTTGATCGGCTGGCCGATGCTGTCGAGCATCGTCACCGTGAGTCGCCCACCAAGGTGTTGCCGGAATTCTTCGAGCCCGCCAAACAGTTCTTCGGTTTCGTGCAACGCGGGGTGCTCCATCAGTAGTCCCAGTCGCTGCAGGCAATCTAGCACGCGTTCCGCTGCAGCTTCAGGCAGCTGGTGTGCTAGGCTCGAATACACGGTATCGACGGCAACGCCGATCGCAACGGCTTCGCCATGTCGCAGCGCAAACTCCGTCATCGTTTCCAACTTATGGGCGGACCAGTGGCCATAATCCAGTGGTCTGGCTTCTAGCATTTCGAACGGGTCACCGCCTTGAGTGATGTGTTTGAGATGCCATTGTGCGGATTCCGAAATCACGGGCCAGCAGGCGTCGCCGCGCTGACGAATGTCATCTGCATCGCGATAAATCCGTTCGAAGAAATCGGCGTCCTTCAGTAGAGCCACCTTAACCGCTTCAGAAAATCCGCAACAGAAGTCACGATCGCTGAGTGTTTCCAACAGCTTGCGATCGTTGATGACGCCCCATGGAACGGCGAACGTTCCGACCCAGTTTTTCTTTTGGAACAAGTTGATACTGTTTTTAACGCCGACGCCGGAGTCCGCTTGTGCCAGCGTGGTTGTGGGCACGCGGATGAGGCGAATGCCGCGATGAGCAATGGCTGCCGCGAAGCCGACGGCGTCCAGTACAGCCCCGCCGCCAATGACCACCACGTAACTGCGACGATCCAGATCTGCATGATTGAAGCATTTCAACATGCGTTCGATCACGTGAATGTCGTTCTTGACGTCTTCGCCACCAGCCACCGTCTGCACATTTCCGGTGAGCTGCACGCGCGTTGGGTGAGCCTTGCAGAAGCTTTGAATGCGGTGGTTGAGGTCTGGATTCGCCGCCGCGACGTGTTCGTCGACCCAGAACTGAACGCGAGGAATTCGACCTTCTGATGTTTGTAGCAGTTCGAGGAGTGCGCTTGTGTCCGCTCCGAAGACGTCCCGTGTAAACCGCAGTCGGTGAGTCAAGCGAACCTCAAACGGCACGTTGATGTGATTGTGAGAGGAATCAGAATTCATGAGACACAGACACTGGCTGAGTGGTCAGCAATGATGGCGGGGCATGGTGGGATGGCAGCTTGGCAGCACGAATGGCCTGCCCGGCTTCCATGAGATCTCCAGCATAAGGAGAATCATCCTTCAAAACCAGCGGGCAACCGGCAATGTCTGCAAGTCCTGAAGCTGAAAGCAGGACTGCGATGGCGATTGAGGGAAGAAATTCGGGTCCGGTAATCTGTATGGACGCTTCAATCGGAACAATCGGTACACGCATACTCGGTTCAGGCGGCGGGCATGCAATGTGTGGCTTTCCGTGCATGCAGAACTGCTGGGGCTCCGAAAAAACATCGCAGTGTTACCCAATAACGGTCGGAGGTTCAAAACGCGGTTACTCCCAGAGAGCCGTCTGAATCTTCAACCACCCTTCAGCTCAATTTCAGGAGAAGTGAATTATGAGAGCAATTACTCTGTCTGCAGCATTGGTCATCATGACTATCGCCAGCAGTGCAAACGCCGGATTGTTCGGCATGTTCAACAAAGGTTGTGGCGGCGGCGGCTGTGGCGAAGATGCAAGCTGCTGTGCTCCAGCTGGCTGCGGAAACGCTTACGATGCAAGCTGCTGTGCTCCAGCCGGTTGCGGAAACGCTTGTGAAGCAACCTGCTGTGCTCCAGCTGGCTGCGGAAACGCTTGTGAAGCAACCTGCTGTGCTCCAGCTGGCTGCGGCAACGCTTGCGGTAACGGATGTGGCGAAGGCTGCGGAAGCGGATGTGGCAATGGTCGTGGCTTCAAAATGCCAAAACTGCGTCTGCCAAAGTTCAAGTTGCCAAAACTGCGTCTGCGTAAGTGCCGAAGCAACTCTTGTGGCAGCGGTTGCGAAGTAACTTGCTGTGCCCCAGCTGGCTGTGGCAACGGATGTGGCAACGGATGTGGCAACGCTTGCGAAGCATCTTGCTGTGCACCATCTGGTTGCGGCAACAACTGTGCCCCTTCTTGCTGTGCACCTGTCAGTGGCGGCTGCAACTAGTCAAGGAGTGGCGAAAGGCGGGTTAATCAGCCTGCATTGAGTATTGAGCTGACGGCGAGAACGGGTGGAAAGTCGTGAGTCCACCCGTTCTACGGCTCGCAAAAAGGTTCGGCATCGTGCGGAGCGAATCTTTTCTGAAAGAGCGGTCGTTAAGCTTAATCATCAGTGGCTGAAATTTTGACCTTCTGAAGTAGATATTGAGAGAAAACGTGAGATCTGCTCACGCGGAACGAGCTCGATTTACAAGACCGACAGCTCCACTGACGCTCAACGAGCTGCTGGAACTGTTCGAGTAAAAAGAAACGGTGGTGATGTCTGCTTCCTGGCCGACTCACCACCGTTTTTTTATGCGCGACAACAAAAAAACAATGGCCCACTGAATTGTTGGAATTTGGCGGTGTCGGGTGGGTCAAGGAGCCAAAGCGACGCCGACCCACCACACGTATACGCCCCGTATCGACAAAGAAAATGGTGGGTCTCCATGGCGATCGCCATTCGACCCACCCTACCTTTTTTCGCCGACCCCGGTGATGAAGCGGGCCATTGCAAAAAAGCGTTCCTGGTTCCGGAAACGTGACCGAATTGAAGCCACGACAGCATTAAACACAAGTGAATTCCCGAGTCACTGGTTGCCTCAGTCACGAATTGTGTCACAATGGGCGTTCAACCAGATACCACTGATATCACCTGTTGCCAATTCCTTTGGGGTCGAGAAGTCTATGTTACTCGTCATACTGCGAGTCGCCTATTTGTTGGTGTGCGCGGGAGCGATCTTGGCGTACGTCAATCCAGAAGAAGTCGATGGCACGGCCTCCGCACTGCCACGAATCATTAACGACAACAAGCTGGCCGCGTTCTTTGTACTGCTGTTCGCTAGCCAAGTTGTCACCATTGGCGACATGCTGATCCGCAAAAAACGGATCGAAGTCATCTCCGCCATCTACTTTGGCATCCTCGTCGGCGTGCTGCTGGCTTATCTGATGATTCAGGCCTTGAATCCCATCGTGAAGCCACCCTACGAAGGCATGGTGGTTATGTTGACGCTGCTGGTGCTGCCGTACCTCTGTGTTTCGCTGCTGCTGCAAACCAAAGACGACTTTCGGTTCGTGATTCCTTATGTGGAATTCGCCCGAGATCTCAAGGGCGGTCGTCCGCTGATCGTGGACAGCAGCTCTCTGATCGATGGACGCATTGCAGAAGTCGTCGAAACGCAAATTCTGGAATCGCAGTTGATTGTGCCGGATTTTGTGCTGCAAGAAGTCCAAGACGTGGCCGACAGCAACGACAAAAACCGTCGAGCTCGCGGCAGACGTGGCCTAGAAGTGCTGGCCAACATGCAAAAGAGCCCGCATACTGATGTGCGAATCCACGAAACGAAGCGGAATGAATTTCGTTCGATGGCCGTGGACCACAAGCTGGTCGAATTGGCAAAACAGCTTCGAGGCGGCGTGATCACCAACGATTTCAACCTGAACAAAGTCGCCAGCGTTCAGGGCGTCCCGGTCATCAATCTAAACGACGTCGCGAACGCTCTGCGACCACGCTATATCCCTGGCGAACGACTGCGGATGAAAATCATCAAAGAAGGCGAAGGCCCCGGCCAAGGCGTCGGATATCTGGACGACGGCACCATGGTGGTCTGCGAAGGCGCGGCGAATCAAGTTGGCCAAGAAATCGACAGCATTGTCAGCAGCGTTCTGCAAAGCAGTGCCGGCCGAATGATCTTCACAAAACCGGTCCATGTTGTCGGCGGCTAGTGGTGGCAACCCCGCGTGACGCCCTGCCTTCAAGCCTGTCTTGTGAAGAATTCCTGAGCCCCCTAGAATAACGGGATCGAAATGCTGTAACCCGTTTTCCAGAAAACCCTTGCGACCACAACGAGGTGGCCAACAGGCTCTGGATTGACTCGATCCAGCTGTTTTTGGCTGTTCTTTCCAGTGGTGGACCGACTCGATTCCGTGACTTCCCTCCAATCCATTGTCGTTCTCGGGTCCACTGGTTCCATCGGAACCAGCAGTCTCGACGTGATTCGCAGCCATCCTGATCGGATGCGGCTCGTCGGAGCGACGGCATTTCGCAGTGGAGCACAATTGCTGGCGCAGGCTGCGGAATTTCAGCCAGACTGGATTCTGCTGGGGGATGAAACCAGCGCCACTCAGCTCGACACCCGTTCCTTGGCCACAAGCACCCAGTTTTTTGCCGGCAATTCGCAACTCGACCAGCTGATTCGCTGCAAAACCACCGACACCGTGATTTCTGCGATTGTGGGTGCAGCAGGGCTGCAGGCCACATGGGCTGCGGTTGACGCCGGAAAACGCGTGGCGCTCGCTAATAAAGAGAGTCTTGTGGTCGCTGGGCCGATCATTACCGCTCGAGCCGCCGAAACGGGAGCCTTAATTCTGCCTGTCGACAGCGAACACAGCGCTATTTTTCAGGCGCTGCAGGGCGGAAGAAAACAGGATCTGCGACGAATCATACTCACAGCCAGCGGCGGACCGTTTCGCGGCTGGACCTCCGCACAGATGAAAACGGTCACACCAGAGATGGCTCTGAAACACCCAACTTGGGAAATGGGGCCAAAAATCACAGTTGATTCAGCAACGATGATGAACAAAGCGTTAGAAATCATCGAAGCACGGTGGCTGTTTGGCGTCACCGCCGACCAAATTTCGGTCGTCGTCCATCCTCAATCCTATATTCATTCGTTCGTGGAATATCGAGATGGTTCGGTCATTTCCCAAATGTCCCCCCCCGACATGCGACTTCCAATTCAGTATGCTCTAACGTTTCCGGATCGAATAGACTGCCCGTGTCCTGATACTGACTGGACTGTGCCGTCGCACATGGAATTATTCCCCCCAGACTTCGAAGCGTTTCCCGCCCTCCAGCTGGGATTCGAAGTCGCCAAAACAGGCGGTACTGCAGGAGCCATCCTGAACGCTGCCAACGAAATAGCGGTTGAACGGTTTCTCAAGCAAGAAATTCGCTTCGACCAAATCACTCAAGTTTCTCAAAACGTTCTTAACCACCACACATACGACGCTCAGCCCACACTGGAACAGCTCCAGCAGGCGGACCACTGGGCTCGGGAGGAAGCACTTCGGTGGAACTCTTCGTCTTAGATCTCGATGTACTCACACTTTTGGCCACACCTGCATGGCTCGGAAAAATCGGCAACATTCTGTCGGTTGTTCTGGGGCTGGGCATGGTCATTTTCTTCCACGAACTCGGACACTTCGCAGTCGCGAAATGGTGCGATGTGAACGTGGAACGGTTCAGCATCGGCATTGGCCCGATTATCTGGAGCCGGCAAAAAGGCGAAACCGAATACGCGCTGTCAGCGCTGCCGTTCGGTGGCTATGTCAAAATGCTGGGCCAAGACGACATGGACCCCAACCAGATGACCAGCGACGAAATCGCGGAGAATCCCCGCGCTTATTCGTCCAAGAAAGTCTGGCAGCGAATGGCCATCATTTCCGCCGGTGTGATCATGAACGTGGTCACCGGTTGCCTGTTCTTCGCCACCGCCTACTTCTTTGGCGTGATCGAAACCGTGCCGATGGTGGGCAGTGTGTATACAGGTTCGCCCGCATGGGTCGCTGGAGTGCAAGAAGGTGATCTGATCACCAGCATCAACGACAGTCCGGTCAAGAACTTCACGGACTTCAAACAGGAAGTGGTGCTGTCCAGCGGTTCCGTGGTTCTGGGCGGCAAACATGCGGACGGTCAAGAATTCACAACCACGATCGTTCCGCGGCAAGGCAAAACTGTGCGAGTCGTCGGAATCGGCCCGACCGTCACCTCCACACTGGCTCAGGATATCGGTGACCTGAAGGCGATTAGTAAACCCGGCTTAGCATCAGAACTGGCGTCTACGCCGTTTCTACCGGGCGATGAAATCGTCGCCATGAATGGCCAACCGATCCAGTTCTTCCATGAAATGCTGGCCGCAACCGCTCGCATGGCGAGTGAAGAAATCGTGTACTCTGTCAAGCGGTCGATCGTAGCCGAAGACGGATCAGTGGCGACCGATCAAGCTGGCACAGCAGAAACAAAGTCACTGGAAATCAGCATTCCGCCGATGGAGTTCAAATCCATCGGTCTGTGGATGGCCATTGGCCCCGTCACAGCGATCAGAAAAGACTCCATCGCCGAACAGGCTGGCATGCTGTTGAAAGACCAGATCACCATGGTCGACGAACTGGTTGTCGGCAAAGACATTGATCCACTGCGACTGCCCAACTATTTCTCCGAACACGCCGGACAGCCGGTGGCCGTGACGGTGAAACGTCAGACCGATGATGGAAAAGAGGATGTCAAACTGACTGTCACTCCGGCCGACATTCCAGCGTGGGCCGAACGTCCACGCCCACGCACGATCACAGATCCACTGGGCATCGCTTCTATCGGGATTGGATTCCATGTCCAAGATCGGATTGCAAAAATCGTTGAAGGCAGTGAAGCCGCGAAGGCCGACCCGCCGTTCGCCAAGAATCAAAAGATTTCGCTGATCGAATTGCGGCATCCGGACCCCAGCAACATCGTCCCCGATGACTTTGGAGAAACCGATCAGCCGTACGAAATTAATTTCGAAACCGTCCGGGCAGAACAGGAAGATGACACCTCCGGAGAAATCAACTGGGCATGGGTGTTTAGTCAGATCCAGATGGCACCCAATCGCCAAGTCAAGATTCACATTGCGGCCAGTTCAGAAGGCACCGAAGGTTTTGCCACGCTGCTGAAGGAACGTGAATTTACGGAAGGCTGGTATTTGCCAATGCGAGGCATTCCGGGGTTTCAGTTGCATCAGTTCGAACGCAAGGCCGAATCGTTCGGCGATGCGATGGCACTGGGGTACTATAAGACCAAGAGCTCCGGCATGAGCATCTATATGACTCTGCGAGCGTTGTTTCAGGGCAACCTGAACTACACGGCGCTCAGCGGACCGTTGGGCATTGTGCGCATCGGCTACGCGGTGGCAGATAACGGAGCGACTCAGTTATTGAAGTTCCTAGGCTTCCTAAGCATCAACTTG
>JBDNHJ010000361.1:0-1793 GCA_041688835.1 Fuerstiella sp. | reverse complement strand
CTTCGAAGGCGATTTCGACAAAAGTGGTTTTACGAGTCTGCTTCCGGCCTTCGGTGCTCTCGTCGGGAAGCTGACTCCCGAAACGATCTACCAGGCGTTGGTCTCTGTCCCCGGCAAGAAAGTGCAGCATTGGGTCACGCAACATCTCGGGCAAACCTTCCTCTCCAAACGCCGACTCGCGCTTCAGAATTATCGCAACACTTTCCATGTGAATGACAGCGGATGGCAATGCCAAATTTTCAACAGCCCAGTGTCAGACCCGGTGCAGAATCCGCAATCCGCAATCTCAAATCTCAATAACCACCGGCCCTCCCCGAACTCGCTCCGCTCGTTCGACCCCTCCCCTGGGCTGACGATTTTCTCTAAGTCAATACCAATGTTGTTGTTGCGAGTTTTCGTGTCTTGCGGTACTCGGCGTAGGCGGCACGACGTTTCGAGGTCAGCGTGGGCCCGATGTTCTTCTTCAACCAGTCTGTCACTTCCTGCTTGGGCACCTAGGCAAATGAGTCGCGCACGGTCGCTGGTGTCGGCCTCCGAAGCAACAGTGGAATGCAACTCACTAAACCCGTGAAGCCGCTTTTGCTTTGCTGGCCTTCGACTTGTTTGTACAGGCCGAACAGTGACTCCAGGATCTGAGTGCTCAGCGGTAAACGCTCGCCCGATTGCAACGCAGACTCCGATTCCAAGACGAACTTCACCAGCCGATCCTGGAGTTCGCGAGCTTCCGAAGACCGCAGTTCGCCAATTGCTGCGGCGAGCTTCACGCTCGCACCGTGATGCAGATATTGTTCGTTGGAAAACGTTCACGAACGTCGAAATCACATTCTGGCATGAACTCCACATCGGGATCTGATCCGCATAGCTTTCGACCCAGGAAAACTTGGTTTGAAAACGTTCTGAGTCCACGTCGTTCAGACATTTCGCATCCGGATTTCGCAGCAGCCAAAGCATCATCGTCATCCAGGTGATGCTGCTGCTGAGGTTCATGAAGCGCGCTTTGTTTTTGGGCGTGGGAAGTGAAACGAATGTCCAATACAACCATTAACTTTTCCTTGCCGATCTGACACGAATGATCGACCATGATGACGCGCATTTTTGCACTCAAAATGCGTTCGCGACTTTGCTTGATCGCCGCAACTCCGAGTCGCTTGGACCAGTTGCGAATCGAATCGTGATGAGGTGTGATTTCTGTCTGCAATCCGAACGCATCGTAGTAGATGCGGATGGCGCGTGCGGCTCCCCGAAAGCCGATCGACATCGCAAGGTTGACTGCCAGGGCGATCATGATGGGTCCATAGCCATGCGTGCCGACCGGTGGGTCGTGCGGCAAGTTCACAGACGCTTGTGCTTGGTCGCGTTGCTGCTGCATCAGCGTCGCGTGTTGATCGACCCGGACGAGCCGTTCGCTGAGCATCCGATTGCGTAGAAGAAGTTGTTGGTTCTCGCGTTCGAGTTCATTGCGATCGATACGAACGGAGGGGATTTGAAACCGCGAGCCAAAATGTAGTAAGATGCCATCCGCTGTTGCGTTCCTTCGCGTTGGGGATTTGTACATCCAACACAGACGACGGAGCGCAACAGTCTTGCAATTCCAATTCCAACCAAACCTCCCAGTCTTCCGGAAAATCGTCAGCCCACCCTCCCCTGCCTGCCATTGGTATCTACACAAGTCTTGAAATAGTTTAGCGTGGCCTGTATGGCTTAAATCTTCCGCCGATGGAACGGCGACTGCAACGGCGTGACGCTCAAATCGTGGCCGAACACATGAAATCTGCGAATCGAAATGCGGCTGG
>JBDNHJ010000360.1:0-6324 GCA_041688835.1 Fuerstiella sp. | reverse complement strand
CGGCCAGCACGATTTGCAGTTCGCGATTTCGTCACCAACGGTTCAACGAGAATCCATTGCGCATCTGTCAAATCTGATTTGTAAGCGTTACGGGGGTGGGCGTGGACATCGGGCAATCCTTTGCGATGACGAACTGGAAATGCCCTAACTCTCTCCGAAATTATTTCAATTACGGCAAGAGCGGTTTTCCGGATCGACTCTGAGTGCCTCATTTAGAATGGCGGAATCGTAGAGTGAGTGCGTACGGAAGGGGTCGATAACGGAACGACAGACGTGTTTTTAAGGCAATCTTCGAAAAGACCGAGATTTCGCCAAGGGACGGCGGACTGTTCCTCGCATGTACCTACGATAGTTGACGTCCCCTGCAGTGTCCTCACCAACAAACGGCTGAAGTGCAACCGCAACACTTACCGCCCAGTCGTGTCTCGTTGCTGCTGCAACGTGCGCAGCAGGGCAGTGAATCGGCCGGCAACGAACTGTTTGCACACTTGCACGTGCAGATGCGGGACACGGCGCGGGAGCTGATACAGCACGAACGCGCCGATCATACGCTGCAGGTTTCCGGGCTGGTGAACGAAGCGTGCCTGAAACTTTGGCAACAGGGCATCGTGCAGTCAGCGAAAAATCCTCTGCCGGTGGCGTGAGTGGGTGAGTGAGCCCAATGTCCCTCGATTTGTGAGCGGAATGGCGCTAGCCACCGGCCGAAGCCCCGATACCGCTGGTAATACAGGCCGGCGGCTAGCGCCGTGCCGCTCACAAGAACACGATTCAATCAACAGCCCACCACGGCGACAAGGAACGTTGAAGGATGCCTGAATCCATCACGGAATTGTTTGCCAGAGCCATTAAGCTGCTTGATTCCGATCGGCAACAGTTGCTCAACCAACTTTCTGCTGCTCAGCGAGCAGAATTGGAACGGCTGATCGCCGCCGATGATTCTGTTCAGGAGCATGGATTTCTGCAGCATCCTATCGCTTCGCCCGAGTACGCTGCGACTCAGGAGACGACCAGGCCGACGAAGCGACAATTGCCGACAACGAACCCAAAGTTATCGGCCCGCACAAAATCCTGCAGGCTATCGGTCATGGAGGCATGGGGCAGGTTTATCTGGCCGAACAAAGCGAACCGGGCAAACGCAAGGTGGCGTTGAAGGTCATCAAGACCGAAACGCCGACACAGGAGATTCTGGCACGTTTTGAAGCCGAACGTCAGGCTCTGGCGCTGATGGATCACCAGAATATCGCTCGAGTCCTTGACGTCGGTATCACGGAAGACGGTCGTCCGTACTTCGCGATGGAATTGGTGAATGGCGTTTCCATCACTAAACACTGCGATAACAATAATCTGAGCCCGGATGAACGGCTGGAGTTATTCGTCCAAGCTTGCCGAGCGATCCAGCACGCTCATCAGAAAGGCATTCTGCACCGCGACATCAAGCCATCCAACGTGATGGTGACGCAATACGACGGCAAACCGGTGGTCAAAGTCATCGACTTCGGTTTGGCGAAAGCTCTGCCGGCAGACACCAATCTGACGGAACGCACGCTGTTTACTGAGCATGGTCAGGTGATGGGCACGCTGGAATACATGAGTCCCGAGCAGGCGGAAATGAACGCCTTGGATATCGACACGCGCACCGACGTGTATTCGCTGGGTGTGATTCTGTACGAATTACTGACGGGTTCCACACCGATCGGTCGGGAACGACTGCGAACCGAAGCCTTGGACCGTATTCTGAGACTGATCCGCGAAGAAGAAGCCCCGCGTCCCAGCATCCGCCTGAGCGATTCCGGAGACGCCATTACCGGTATTTCCGAATAGCGCCGCACAAATCCGAAACGGTTGAGCCTGATCCTAAAAGGGGATCTCGATTGGATCGCTATCAAAGCCTTGGAAAAAGACCGCGCCCGCCGCTACGACGGTCCAGCGGCGTTGGCGGATGATGTGCAGCGGTATCTGGACAACGAAGCGATTGAGGCGCATCCGTCAAGTCTGCGGTACCGAATTCAGAGGGTGTATCGAAAGTATCGAATCGGGTTCGTCGCCACGGGTGTTTGTGTGGGCATGCTGATCGTGGGTACGATTGGTACAAGCTTGTTATGGTTGCGAGCTGCATCGGCGGAACAATTCGCTCGCAGTGCCGCTGTCGCCGAACGCGCGGCTCGCTCTATTGCAGAGGGCGAACGCAACCGAGCGACTGAGGCTGAGCACCGAACCGCTGCCGAAAAGATCCGCGTTGCTCAGAGTTTGGCGCGGCAGCTTGTGAGCGTTGGCGTGCAAAAGACGACAGAGTCAGACTATCAAGGCGCACTGCCGTGGCTGGTTTCGGCTAGCAACCATTCGCCGGATCACGCCGAGGTCGCGATTGCCGTTGCGACTGCACAGTCGTATCGCTGTGGGGGCGTGTTTGTTCATGACTCCCGTGTCAACGCCGCCGAATGGCATTCAACAGAAGAAATGGTGGCCACCGCCGGCCAAGATGGGTTTGTCCGGCTTTGGGATGCGGAGTCCGGTCGGCTGGTCTCCGAGTGGGTGCACGATGATGTCGTGTTCCTGATAGCCTTCAATGGCGACTCATCGCAACTGCTGACGGTCAGCCGAAGTCCTCAATTGAAAAAATTTGGAAGGACGGAGCGACCGTTTTTGAAGTTAGACCAGATCATCCGATCGCCGATGCCGTTATCACCGATGATGGCCAAGTGCTAGCTGGGTTTTCGAACGGCACTGTGGCAGTTTATGACCCGAGCAACGAAAACTCACAGCGACTGGAAGGCGTCGCCCAAGCAGGAATCAGTTTCTCGGCTGTCAGTTTCCGTGGACATTTTGTGATTTCCGGTGCCGAGGGAACTCCCATGCTGTGGACCTCCAGCACGAACGAAACGGCAGCCATTGAGTTCGTCGACACCACTGTGCAGCACGTCGCGTTCGATCCTTCCGGAACACGGGTCGGCTTTGTGGGCGATGACAACACGGTCCATATCAAGAGTGCCACGGATGGTGCAGAGATCGCCACATTGTCGCATTCTGGCTGTGATAAAATTCAGTTTTCAGAAGACGGCCGTCAGATCGCCACCATGGCTTCCAGCGGAACGTGGTTTGGAGAAACCAGGTTCATCGTGTGGGACTGCGAAACAGGGGAGGCACTCACACCAGAACTGCGTCAGGAAATTCTGATTACTTCCGCCGCATTTTATCCGGACGGAGAAACGCTACTGACCGCTGGGACCGATGAAACAATTTTGATGTGGAACGTCGACAAGGCCGCTGTTGAAAATCAGATCTATCATCTGGGTCATGTGATGCAGGTTCACTTTGATCGAGCGGGAGAACGGGTCCTTTCGGCGGGTGGTTTGAGGCGAGAAGGTCATGCGCAGGTTGTCAACATTCAATCGCGTATTCGTCGCATTGCGGTCGGTGAACATCTTCCAGCCAGAATCTCAAGCGACGGCACGAAGATCCTGACTATCCCACAACCGGATAGTGTCGAACTGCGGTCGATAGCGAGCGGCCTCGAGGCTCCCATAACGTTGAAGCATTCCGAGCCGATTGTGTGGGCCGATCTTTCAGCCGACGGTGGTCGATTGCGCACGGCTACGGCCAACGAAATCTTTCTCTGGCCGGAAGCCCCGCAGACGATCGCAGATTGCGCCGTGACTTCGTATTCGGGTCGCATTGCCTGCATGGTTGAATCGCCGACAGATCCGGCTGTGGTCTGCGCTCTTGGGGAATCGTTCGAAGACGGCGAGCCAGTCGGAGGAGTCTACTCGTTGCAGTCAATGCAAGACCCTGCGAAAACAAGACCGATGGGGCCCGCTCACGGTTTCTATGATGTCGTCAGCAGCCCCAACGGAATGGTCCTCTCGGGATCGGGCAACGATCCAAAAGTCAGGCTTTGGAAGTCCGGCGGAGCGAACCCCGATTTCCTGCACCACGAAGCGGGCGTAAGACTGGTACTGGACGTCGAGATCAGCGGAGACAGTTCCGGTTTAGCATCTGCCGTCGCTGAATGGACCGGGGGGGACATGTGCAGTTGTGGAACCTTTAGACTAACCAGCGAATCGGTCAGCCATTGCGTACGGCTGGCTACGCATTACATGTTGCTTTGAGCGCAGACGGTCACCGTGTCGCGGCGGCGCCTAATGATCGTGTTACGCAGGTGTGGGACACCCGAACCGGAACGCCAGCGAGTAGTAGGCTTGCACATCCCGCGCGCGTGGCCGCTATCAGCCTCAGTCGTGACGGCAATCTACTGCTAACGGCCAGCGAAACGGAGGCGTTCATTTGGGCCGTGGAATCGGACGAGCTTCTGGCCCGTTACAGTCACGGCGACGATATCGTTGCCGTTCAGTTCAGCTCCGACGACTCACACGCAGTGATCGTCAGTGCAGACTCGGTCGCCATTGTGCCAGTTTCATCATCGCAAACCCAACAACAGTTGACGACGTATTCGAAACTGCATGCGGGGCGATATTTGTCGCCTAGCGGAAAACTCGTCTCACTCAAGCCCAATGAACTCCGCGAACTCTGGCTGGCTGCTGTTAGTGCTGCAGCGAGACCCTGACAGGCCTCAATTCACTTTCACAACACTCGATTCGAAAGACACAAATGCGTTGTTTCATTGCCTTAGTACTCTGCTGCCAATCCGTCTTGCTGATCATGTTGCAGTCAGCAACCGCAGCCGATTTACAGCCTTCCGCCGTTACGAAATTGATTAATGACGCCCATCAAAACCAAGGATTCAGTGGTGCGGTTCTGATTGCAAAAGACGGGCGCGTGCTGGTCGACTGCTACGTGGGCACACTGTCTCCTGAATCGGCAAGGAAAATCGATTCGTCGACGTTGTTTGAGATCGCGTCATGTACAAAGCCGTTCACGGCCATCGCGTTGCTGAAGCTGGCCGAAGAAGGAAAGCTCGGACTGGACGATCCCATTTCGCAACATTTGAAGGAAGTTCCTGACAATTGTCAGGGCATCACAATCCGGCATTTGCTGCAGCACACGTCTGGAATTCCCGGTACCAACACACGCGGCGCGGGTGACGATATCTCCGTCGTCGTGCCGTCGTTTCTTAATGGCGGTCCGCAGTCAAAACCGGGAACTCGGCACGAATACTGGAACCAAGGCTACTCGCTGTTGTCAGAAATTATCGCCGTGGCCAGCGGCCAGTCTTATACGGATTATTGCAGGAGTCAAATTTTCGAACCGTGTGAAATGCATAGTACGCGGTTTACGGGCGACGCGGCAGTTCCGGGCGACCACATTGCCACAGGTCATTCTACTAAGGGTGCTTCCCGAACGGCTTTGGAACATCCTTACGGCAGCTATGGTTTTCAGTATCGCGGCATGGGTGGCGCCGTCACCAGCACCGACAACCTACTGAAGTGGCATCAATGCCTGACCGACGGAAAACTGTTGCGACCGGAGTCCATCGCTGAGATGACGGACCCACATGCGTTCACATACGGACTTGGATGGCAGATCGGAAAATCGCCATCCGGAAGTGCAGTCTGGTTTCACAGCGGATCTGTTCGAGGCTTTCTGGCAAATCTCTATTATGATCCGGCGGAGAAGTTTTTCCTGTCTATTTTCGCCAACAGTGACGATGCAACATCGTTTAATACGGTCACTGTCGGATGTAAACAGCTTGTCTACGGAAAGCAAACCACCAGCGGTCGCCCGACGCCAGTTGCCGCTAAACTGAGTCGAAAGCTTTCGGGCACGTATCAGGACGCCAAAGGACGAAAGTTTTCCATCAGTCGTAAGGGAGAAAACCTGTTACTGGTGATTGATTGGGGGGGCCGAAGACAAATGGCTATGTTGGGATGAACGGCGAAGTGATGGCCCTGTTTATGTACGCTCCAAAGGAACGTGTCGGAGTTCGCCAAGCCAACATTCTGAGTGTTCAACAGCAGCCGAACGGTACCGTGACGTCCGTGACCATTGAAGATATTGAGCCCCCTTGGTGTTCGTGCGAAGTAAGTAGGCCGGAATCCTTAGCCCACCCGCCGCAAACAAGCAAACGTACTGCATCGGCCACGTCCGTCGTGGATGAGCCAAGAAGAATACGAAGAGCAACCGGCAACGCTTGAACTTCGTCTGATCGACGTGAACGTCGAACGCGAAGGCTTCCGTCCGAGTCAGTTCACAGTGACCACAACAATGACCGATGACGAGCAATATTCCGGCGACTGGATTCGATCGATTTACGAAAGTCGGTGGCTTGTTGAAGTTAGCCACGCAGACTGCACATCAAGCGCGGGGTTGTATCAACTCGCCTTGTGAGATTAAGGTTTCGGGCGTGACATTGCTGCGGCTGGCGGCGTG
>JBDNHJ010000359.1:0-7933 GCA_041688835.1 Fuerstiella sp. | reverse complement strand
GGCTCCATCGGGCAACTCGCCGTTGATCCCCTGGTTTTTAAGCTTACCATTTTCGTTGTTGCCGCAGTCCAGTGTCAGATTGCGAACATAGAAGCCGTCATTGCCGTATTCCTGCGGGTCCCAGAGATATAGCAGGGATGCCCCAGCGGGCGGCGAATCGCCTTGAACCCACTTCAAAGTAGCTCCATTGCCTTCAATCGCGGCTGGCATCTTTCGTGGCGTGGACGGTGTTCCAGAAAGCCCACTGCCGTTCTTCCAGACTCTGATCTCAGTCGTCCGATAGATCTTCCCGGCTTCGAACTCCAGAATCCCGTTGTCGTTGAAGGCGGCCAGCAGTTGGGTCTTCATTTCCAACGTGTGGTCCGGGAGCATCCCGCCGCCGTCCTCGGCGTGTCGGACTAAGTGTCGAGGTTGCTGAGCTTCAGCTACTCCACCTAGCCCCCCCCGTGACTTAAAATGACTAGTGTGATAATCCCGCTAATCGTTGACGATTTCATAGCAAACCCTTTTGAAGGAGCGGTCCGGAAAAGTGGAAATGCCGCATGCAGCGTGTGAAAACGCTACATCTGACAGGTCCCACTACGGAATTGTAAAAGGCAGCCCCCATAGGACAATGCTTTCTTTTCACGAAGTGACGTTCGATCTTCCAATAATAGATCGACGCATCGCGACCGTGGTTCCAACACAGCTTTGTAGATTTTGTCGATTGGTTCAGCAGGTTCTAAGTCCCGTTGTGCTGATCCGTGACAACCTGAACTGTCACGCGCTGTGCGCGGGTCTCCCGACCCCGCACCACTTCTGCGCTGTGCGCGGGTCTCCTGACCCCGCACCACTTCTGCGCTGTGCGCGGGTCTCCTGACCCCGCACCACTTCGACCGCAGGTCTCCTCCGCTCCGGCCGCTCCACACGGGACCAACGAATCTCAGTCGTACGCCGCAACATACGAGCAGTGGTGGGAGACCTACGGTCGGCTGATCCGGCGAGGTCAGGAGACCTGCGCCGAGCGCTGCCGAGCGCGACCGCAATATCAAATCAGACATTCAATAATCCATTCGGAATCAATACCGCCGATCGTTTCGACGTGGCCGATGCGGTCGGGCAGGACAAACTTCAGGTCGCCAGCCACCGTTTTCTTGTCCAGCAACATGCAGTTCAGAATGTCGTCCGTGCGTTGACGAACGTCTTCCGGGACATCCACGGGCAGCTTCACCGCTGTCAGCAAATCGACTTGACGCTGCACTTCCGTAGCGCCGATGCGACCTAGTTTTTTCGCCAAGCGACTGCCGCACAGCATCCCGATCGACACCGCTTCTCCGTGCAGTAATTTGCCGTATCCAGCCAACGCCTCAAATGCGTGCGCGTACGTGTGGCCGTAGTTCAGGATCGCTCGCAGTCCCGTGGTTTCGTATTCATCTTCTTTGACAACGTCAGCTTTCAGTTC
The DNA here is from genome assembly GCA_041688835.1 of Fuerstiella sp. Lineage (GTDB taxonomy): Bacteria > Planctomycetota > Planctomycetia > Planctomycetales > Planctomycetaceae > Fuerstiella. The sequence goes on along the minus strand of JBDNHJ010000359.1, from coordinate 6,492 downwards.
GCAACTGCGCGCAACAATCTGTCGCAACACGGCCGGATCGCGTTCGTTTAATCCGGTGACGTTGTTTTCGAGGTAAGCAAAAAATTCTGCGTCCAGAATCACGCCATACTTGATCACTTCGGCCAAGCCGGAGATGTATTCACGGTCTGGCAATGTGGACATCACGTCCGTATCGACCAACACGCCCGCCGGCTGATGAAACGCGCCGATCAGATTCTTGCCCTTCGGATGGTTGATGCCCGTCTTGCCGCCGACAGAACTATCGACCATCGCCAGCAACGTGGTCGGGACCTGCACAAACGGCAGACCGCGCGCGTACGTGGCCGCCACAAAACCAGCCAAGTCGCCGACGACTCCACCGCCCACCGCCACCACCACGGTTTTGCGGTCGGCCTTGAAATCAACCAGCTCGTCGTACAGGTCCGACATTTCTTTCAGCGACTTCGATGCCTCACCCGCCTTCACACACACCACACGCACGTCCGCCCCGGCAGCCGTCAACGATGCCTTGACCGCGTTCGCATGCGGCTGCAGCACATTGGTGTCGGTGACAACGAAGCACTTCAAGAATTGTTCGGACGAAAGTCCCAGCCACGATCGCGTGAGGGAACCGATTTGAGGGAGTTGACCAGCGTCGATAGAAATGTCGTAGCTGCGGGTACCAAGTTCAACATGCACGGTCTGACCGGAAGAATTCATGATTCAGGGGAATCTAGTCGGTCAAGCTCCCGCGTGACCGACACTGGGAATAACGGAGCTGGGGAAGTGTTCAACGGAAGCTGCGATGAATTGACGGGGAGATTGACGGGGAGATTGACATTGGCCGTTGAGCTGGCTGGTACGCAGGAGCGTACCCTACGGAAGGCCGCTTTTGTGAATCATCGCCGCGATCCGGTCTTCAAGGTTGACCAGACTCAGGCCCGACGATCTGATAAGCTGCCGCAGGCACCAGTTTATCATCACAACGGAAGCTGTAGAAACGAATTATGCTGGCAAAGCGTATCATCCCCTGCCTTGACGTTCACGCCGGGCGTGTCGTGAAGGGCGTGAATTTTGTCAATCTGCAGGACGCAGGCGACCCGGTGCAGATTGCTCAGAAATACGAACAGCAAGGTGCCGACGAACTCGTGTTTCTGGACATCACAGCCAGCCACGAAGAACGCGACATCATTCTGGATGTGGTCGCGCGCACGTCTGAAGTCGTGTTCATGCCACTCACAGTCGGCGGTGGAATTCGCACGGTCGACGACATTCGGCGACTTCTGAGTGCCGGTTGTGACAAGGTTTCGATCAATTCCGCAGCCGTGAACAATCCGAAATTCATCACGGAAGCCGCCTTAAAATTCGGCAGCCAGTGCATCGTGGTCAATCTCGACCCCAAACGTGTGCAGAAAGACGGCCAAGAATTCTGGGACGTCCACATCAACGGCGGACGACTGCCCACCGGCCTTCAGGTCGTCGAATGGGCGCGGGAAGTCGAACGACTGGGAGCCGGTGAAATCGTACTGACGTGTATGGATGCGGATGGAACCAAAGACGGATATGATTTGGAAATCACGCGCGCTGTCGCGGATGCGGTTTCCATTCCGGTCGTCGCCAGCGGTGGAGCAGGTTCGCCCGCGCATCTGTGCGACGCCGTCACCACCGGCGGTGCCAGCGCGGCTCTGGCGGCCAGCATTTTTCACTACGGTGAATACACAATTGAAGAAGCCAAACGCTACATGGCCGACCGCGGAGTCCCTGTGCGACTGTAGCACGAGGCCGAAAACCGAAAACCGAAAACCGAAAACCGAAAAATGGTACAAGCTCGCGACTGGGTCAAATCAACCTTCGATGCCAATGCGGACATTGAGATCAACAAGATCTTCCGCATGGCGGTCAAGCTAAACTGCTCGGATATTCATCTGCAGGCTGGTTCACCACCGATTTTCCGAATTCGCGGTCACCTGACTCGACTAGAAATGCCGCCGCTCAGCGAAAGCGCGTTGATCAAACTTTGCTTTCCGCTGATGGACCAGCGAAACCTCGACATCTTCCACCGCGACGGTGGCGCTGACTTTTCCAAGGTCGTCGAATATGAAAAAGAACCGTGGCGATTCCGTGTCAACCTGCTGACTCAACTCAGCAAGGTCGGCATGGTGGCTCGAAAAATTGAACGGACGATCCCACCATTCGAAGGACTCTACCTGCCTCCGCTGATGGAAGACTTGTGCAAGTACGACCAAGGCATGGTGCTGCTGGCGGGTGTGACCGGGTCCGGAAAAAGTACGACGATCGCGTCGATGCTGGACTGGATCAATCACAACATGAACAAGCACATTCTGACGATCGAAGACCCGATCGAATTTGTCTACACATCCGACAACTGCCTGATTAACCAGCGAGAAATCGGACAGGACGTGGTCGACTTTCATGTCGCCATGAAGCACGCCGTGCGTGAAGACCCGGACATCATGCTGGTAGGCGAAATGCGTGACCAAGAAACCTTCGAAACAGCGATTCACGCGGCAGAAACCGGTCACCTTGTGTTCGGAACCATTCACGCATCGAGTGCCCCCGGTACAGTCCCTCGTATCATCGACTTGTTCCCCGCAGACATGCACGCGGCCATTCGCGCGGCGATTGGCATGAGTATGAAGGCAATTGTCGGGCAAAAACTGCTCAAAACAATCGTCGACACGCCGGGCCGAGTTCCGATTATCGAAATTCTGTTGTTCAACGCGACCGTCAAAAAACTGGTCATGGAAGGCGAAGACGAAAAACTTCACTCCGCCATCCGGATCGGCAAAGACGAAGGCATGCAGTTGTTTAACGACAGCCTGTATAAATTTGTGATGGACGAATACATCAGCCGCGAAGCCGCCTTCGAAGTTTCGCCAAACATCGAAGAACTAAAAATGCGATTAAAAGGCATCGAAGTCAAGGGCCCATCGATTCTGTAAGGCGGCGCGACGACACCCAATCAGCCAGCGGATCGTTCTCTTCCTGCGCGGCGTTGGTATCATTTCCGCAGACACAGTACGACGCTTGAACCGTCCGCTAAAGGAATCCAATCCATGAATGCTGCGCTGACGACATCTCTTGCCGAACGACTGGCTGATCTGGGCGGGATTCCCGTTGAGCGAGTTCGCACAAATCCTCCGCCCGGAACAGCCACTGTGGACGATTTGATTCGAGTGAACAGTCAGGGCTCCGGTCGCTGCGAGCTGGTCGATCATACGCTGGTGGAGAAACCCATGGGATGGCGCGAATCACTGCTGGCGGGCGTTTTGTTGCACTGGCTTCACAGTTACCTCGATGAACACAACCTAGGCGTGATTACGGGGGCCGACGGCATGACCAGACTGTTTCCCGGAGTTGTGCGCGGACCTGACGTGGCTTTCGTGAGCTGGGACAATCTGCCTGATCGGAAATTGCCCGCAGACGCTGTTCCTGACCTTGCGCCGGACTTCGTGATTGAAGTGCTGAGCCTGAGCAATACTCGTGCGGAGATGGCTCGCAAACGTCGCGAGTACTTTCAAGGCGGAGTCCGTCTGGTGTGGATGGTGGACCCGCAAACTCGCACCATCGCCGCGTATCGGGACAACGAAGATGTCGTCGTGGTGGATGAAGACAGTACGATTTCGGGCGGCGATGTTCTGCCGGGTTGGAGCTTCGAAACCGCTAAACTGTTCGCCGAACTCGAACGCAAAGCTCCGCCTGTTGAGTAGGAACAATTGAGTCCTCGTCAGACGGAATCCATTCGGATATCGGTGATGCACGTCGGAAATCGCTGAATTTTCGTCCTTCCTGTCAAAATTCTGAACAGCAAAACGGTGCCTTAAGCGTTGGTGTATGAGTTTTCGATCGCTTAAGGATTTTTGTTGCGGGTGGGTGCGTTCACGGATTTCGGCATTTCCTATTGGGTGGCCGGGGCTGGACTGAACGAAGTGCAGGAAGCCCCGGGGTTTCGCTCGTACCTCGCTCCAACCCCGGCCACCCTTTCCTGCCTTGACAATCATCAATGAGCGCACCCAGCGCGGGTGGCATCAGCTTGGCGTTCAGCCAAGCTGTGTCGCTTTAGCGATCAGAAACCGCTCTCAACGCAACTCTTGTGGATGCCAGCGGCCATGGGATGGATGCTGTGAGAGCGGTTTCCCATTGCTGCGCCACACGGGAAGGCTGCGCCAGCGTTTGCCATCCGCCTCAACGCTATTTGAGCCGCAACTTGAAAACTGCTGCGTCGGTGCTGCCAGTAGAGCAACCTATTCGTTTTCCCAAAACGTCTGTAACAGATGGGCGGTCCGTCCGCTGAGGTGAGTATCAAACGAACGAAACAACGGCCAACCGGCCAACTGTTGTTTCATTTCATTCACCCTAGCCGGACTTTTGGAGATTCGAACAATGCTTAAGAAATTCGTACTCGCACTGATGCCACTGACTCTGCTTGCGACGGCTGCACACGCCAGCGACGACCTGGACCTGTCCAATATCACAGCCGCTGATATTGAAATTGTGGAAGACGACCTGAACATCGATTTGGATGTTGTTGGCAACGACGAAAACAGTGAAGAAGAAACAGCTCTGGAAGCCTGCTTTCGTCGAGTCAACTATGGACGGCGAAGCTGGGGCCGCGGCTATCACAACGGCTGGGGCAACAGTTACTACGACCATTGTCACAGCTACTGCCAGCCGCTGTACAGCCACCACGCATTCACATACTGCCCGCCCGTTTACCGAGCTGTCTGTGCTCCGATCTACAGCTACTACTGGGGATGTCACTAATCCGCTCAGCTGTTTCCAAAACGCTACTCATCTTGAGCCCGGCCGATTGCGACATGCAACGGTCGGGCTTTTTTTCCGACTTCCACACGACCTCTTCATAAAAGCGAACTCATATGATCGCTGAAGAATTCATTCTAAGCCTTCGGTTTCGTTTCCTTTTGTTGACATGGGCAAAGTATTCGGCTGGGAAACCGTCAATTTCAACCGCCTTGAAGTTTCCGTCCGTCCGTCGTCGACGAACCTCGTTGGCCCCCCTATTATCTCTGAGTTCACAGGCCGGGCGATGTGCCGAGCGGCAGATACCACAACAGATGTTGGAAGAGATAATAAAATGGGTTTGTTCGCGGGCAAGAAGGGTTTGATTCTGGGGATTGCCAATCAATTCTCCATCGCATGGGCCATCACGGAAAAGCTGCACGAACAAGGTGCGGAAATGGGGTTCACCCACCTGCCGGATGGTGATCGACCGAAGAACGAAAAGAAGCTTCGCAAGCTGGTTGATCCGATCGGAGCGAAGTTCACCATGCCCTGTGACGTTTGCGATGACGCCCACATCGAAGCCGTGATGGACAAAGCCAAAGCAGAATTCGGTCAGATCGATTTCATCCTGCACAGCATCGCTTTCGCTTCTCCGGCAGACCTAACCGGGCCGACCTACGCCGCCAGCCGCAAAGGTTATCTGCAAGCGATGGAAATCAGCGCTTACAGTTTGCTGGCCGTGGCTGGAGCTGCCAAGAAAAAAGATATCCTCAGTAAGAACTCCAGTATCCTGACGCTGTCTTACTTCGGTGGAGAAGAAGTGATTCCGGGTTACAACCTGATGGGCATCTGCAAAGCCGCCTTGGAATGCGGCGTGCGATACTTGGCCAGCGAACTTGGTCCCGACGGTTGCCGCGTCAATGCCCTCAGCGCCGGTCCGCTGAAGACTGTGAGTGCTCAAGGTGTCGGCGATTTCGATCAAATGCTCGCACTGTACGGAGCGATGTCGCCCATGCGAGACAACATCGACATGGAAGACGTCGGCAAGTCGGGCATGTTTTTGCTCAGTGATCTGGCCAGTGGGATCACCGCCGAAACGGTCCATGTCGACAAGGGATTCAGCAAAATGGGTGCTCCACCGGCTGACTTTGTCGAAAGCATTAGCGGTTAATCGTGTCCGCAAGACATCACCCATCTGAAGTCATTCCTGCTTTCCAGCCGCTTGGGCGCTAGCCCAAGCGGCTGATCCCCTGTCGTCTGCTTCATTCGGCTGGGGTGTTACCGTCCTTTGAACCGAAGTCTCTTTCGAAAGTCCTCCATTGTCTGCAACCAAAGTTGCCATTGCCGTTGTTGAATCTGCCGGGCAGATTTTGGTTGGCGTGCGTCCAGCGGGGACTCCACTGGCCGGCAAGTCCGAATTCCCCGGCGGCAAATGTCAGACGGACGAAACACCGCGATCGTGCGTGGTTCGTGAATGCCGAGAAGAAACCGGATTGGTGGTTGTTCCGCGAGAACATCTGGCAACAGTGACTCACCAATATGACCACGATCAAGTGGAACTGCATTTCTGGCGCTGTGTGCTGGCTCCAGACCTGCCCGATCGAGCGACTCTGGCGTGCCCCAGTTCTCAGTACCACGGTTATGAGAGTCAGTTTGGGTTAAGGGTGACCGCAGGTGTGGGGCAGTTTTCTGCTTCTGGAGCGCACGCGAAAGAAGCAGAAAACTGCCGCGCGAATTCGACAGGAGTCT
>JBDNHJ010000358.1:0-6261 GCA_041688835.1 Fuerstiella sp. | reverse complement strand
TTCAGTTCAACTTCGTCGATCGTGGGACTGTCCAGACGAAGTTGTCGCGTAAATGATTTCCGCATCCGTGGCTCCTCGAAGATTGAGCGATGAAATTCCGCTTTTGCTGACCTTTTCTATCAACACGACGAATTCCAACTCATCTTCGTGGAGCCTTTTCGCGTCTCGCCAAACGTTTTTACACATCAAACCGCTTTAACGACAACCACGAGCTAACTCTTTCTGAAATGCTTGAACTGCATCGACGTGTCATCGACCAGTCAGGTGGCACTGATGGTGCGTGTTCTTGCAGGCATCGATCTGAGGTGCGACGTCAATGGCCCATTCAGCAGTTGCGGCTCACCTCCGCGAAGGAGCGTCCCATGATTGTTTGGTCCGATTTGGCAATAAAGACGGTTAGCACCCAATCAGTTTCTCCTTTTTTGGGTTTGCTAAGATTGCCGGGGCGATCTCCACGCAGAATACGTTTACCGTTTATGCAAACGAGCCACTGGTTCCATTCTTCGAAATAGCAAGACCATGGCCGTCAAGTTATGCTGTGCGCGTCGCAGATAGAGTATCTGTCAAAGTGCCACAGCAGCGAATCGGAGTTCAAGAATCGTCTTTTCAGCCAGTGTTTCTGTTGCTGGGGGTATAGCTCAATCGGTTAGAGCAGCGAACTCATAATAAAAACGACACCCACAGAAACGCTGAAAACACTGGGGTTTTAGTCGAAAACACGCTGTTCGATGTGTCGGAATTGGCTGATTCGGCACGTTTCAGGGGTCGCGCCCCAGCTGTGAACGAAGAAAGCCGCCCGACCACTCGGACGGGTCTTGTGCGGCATGCCGTTTCGGCTTTCGGGAACTTCTCTCCGATGGAGTTGCCCAAGCAACCATCATTGCCGAAGCTTGGCGGCGAACTCGTCAACCGTGATGCCCGCGTCTCTGATTATGCCTCGCAGCGTTCCGCGTTTTAGTTCTTTGTGCAATGGGACTGTCACCAACGCAGGATGACCGTCTTTGACCATTACGCTGTGACTTCCTTTTGTGCGATCCACTCGGAATTCGAACTTTTCAAGGACCTTAATCGCTTGCCAACCACTAACGACCGGCAACTTAGACATCGACTAAGATCCAAACCTCTTCACCGCTCGCGTCAACATCGGCGTCACGCCATGGAATATCGCGACTCATGGAACTGTAGGATTCGATAGCCGCGACGAATGCTTCTTTGATGTTCGCGATCGCCTCATTACGAGTTCCACCCTGACTGTGGACACCGGGCAGCCGAGAGGCGTAAACGCTGTACCCATCGTCTTCTTTAATCAGAACAGCACGGCATTCGTACCATGAATGATCGCTACAGGTCGTCTGTTCTATTTTTCCGAAAACTGGTTCAGTAATCATAAATTTTCTCCGCTTGGCGGCATCACGCTAATCCGGTACGAGCCCAACGGCTCGACATCGTTCCAAATCAGTTCCAAAGCATAAACCCCATCGTCTCGCGGCAGCGGTGGAAGTGGAATAGCCGTTTGGACCGGGATAAGCCGATCGGGTGAATTTACCCTGATTTTGCAGGTGAATATGACCACGTCATCTTTCAGCCTCACGTACCTAAGTGAAAACTCTTGTTCACCATCAACGTCAATCAATGACAGAAATGCGAAAGGCGACCCAGAGTTGAAACCAGACTTAATGCGATTGTCACTGCTCAGATCAATGGTTCCGTCCGATGGTGTTGCCACGTGTCGAAACATCACGCCGAACACGCCACAAACCACATGTTTACCTGTAAGTTTGTCTTGGTAGACATGATCAGCCACCAACAATGCTTGTAAAACTGGCTTGATACCGGCCACCTGTTTCATTCCTCAGCACGACCCACACAGTGTAACAACACGAATTCTTTTCTTTCACGTTCACCGCTGAAAGCAGTCGCGGCTGTTCTTTATCATTCTTTCATCGACCACATCCAATTTCAAGCATAAGTCACATTTTGGCACCGTGCCGACTCCGTTTTTGGTCAGTTGCCTCCCTAGACACCGGCAGAATCCGCCGAGATTACCTCCCGGAACATCGCGAGGGCTTCGGAATCGTCACGGATGACGGCTTCCACTCCGAAGAAAAAAGCCCACCCCAGACAAGAGTCAAGGGTGGGAACGTTGCGAGCGAACCTTAGTCGAAACCGATCGCCGCTCCCGACACAGACCAAAACACGGGGAGCGACGCCCGGCATCCCTGCCGATTCCATCAAGTTCAACTAGCAAGCATTTCAGCAACCAGATTTTCCTGAGTCTTCACAGCTTCGTCTTCAGCGTCCTGCGCGATCTTCAGGCGTCCCGTCGCGCGTTTGACGCCTGCATCGAACTCAGCGATTTCAGCGGGCGTCGCCTTTGCTTCACCCAACGGTGACCAGTCGTTAGATGGATGTCCCAACGGTGCCCGCGAACGCATCTCTGCCAGATGTTTTTCGGCCCGGTTTTTCTCGTCCGAAGCAGCACGGACATTCTTCTCAAGTTCGTCGGCTCGATTGTCAAAATCGTTTGGCCTAGTTCGATGCAATTCACCCTCCGCCAGGCTGGCAGAATGCTGTGCCGAATTGGTTGCATCAATCTTTGCACGCAAAGGTGCCACCGCCTGATCGAACTGATCCTGCGCGGCCTGCAGCTTGGCAGCGGCCTTCCCGATCGCTGCATCAATGTCAGGTCTTTCGGCCTGCAATTCCGCAGCCAGTTTGATCTGGCCACGAAGATCGTTTCTTCGCTTGGCCGTCGCAACATCGGTCTGCAGATCTTCAATCGACCGACCAGAAGCCTGCAGCGTGGCTTCGACGTCCTCCGTTTTCGGTGGCTTTGAATCGCTTGCAATAATGCGGACGAATTCCGCGTAAGCCGCCTGTGCTTTTGCCCTGCGATTTTCCAAACTTCCGACAAGGGTTTCGATAATTGAACTCATTCTTAACTCTTAAACTAAACAAACAGATGCCGACTGAACATTCAGCCAGCAATATTTATGTATGGCCGCAACGCTGCGACCATTTCCGAAACCGCTAATTCATCAGGCTGATTTTCCACCCAGGCGTGAAGATCTTTTTTCCAGAGATCAACAAACGCTTCGGTCGGTCGGCAGGTCCGCAAATCAGCAAACGTGAATTCTGAAGCAAACGACTCAATCTCTGACTCGAGCGACCTGCGATAGCTTGCCAATGGCGACAGCGAATAATTTTGACTTACGAAGATCAGATTGTCCGGCAGTCGCTCGATTCCGAGGCTGTACGCGCGATGGATCACGTGCAGTAGCGTCCGGATGTAAGCCAGGTCGTGACCAAGCCAGGCCGGTCCGGTCGGAACCCACGGGGACTCGTCAGAATCGGCAACCCATTTTGTGGTCGTGGCCAGCGTTGATAATTCAATTTCACCTGCGACGCTTTGTGGTAGCGGTCTGAAGTCCAGTTTCGTCGACAACGCATGTGCGATCTCATGCAGCACCGTCGCCAGGATCCTCGTCCTGTAAAGGCCTTCACCTAGATCCGGATCATCCGCAGCCCAGTCAGCAACGGACCCCCTGATGTCGATGTCATTTATCGCCAGGGCAACGCCACGGCCCAGCCAGCGTCCAGAATCAGACAGCCAGGTGCGGAACGCTAAATCCAGTGAAGGCCCGTGGTATCCCCACGTCGCTGGTGACGGTCGCAGCGGTTCCGGCATCTCCGAAGCAAGGCCGACGTAAACTGAATGTCCTGCGATGTCACCTGGTGCAATTTTGCGGCAAAGGTTTTCAAGTTGTGCGGCGTTCATCGTTTTTTCTTTTGAATCGGGGAATTGTTTTTGCAAATTTCGGCCACTGCCGCACGACAACTCGCCAAAGTTTCGTTGACAGTCGCTGAGGCATCCGGGCCGTATCGCTTGGCCAGCCTCTCGCCCATCCTGCGGACCAAGACAGCCCATCTCATAAATACTTCTTTGGCTCGGGCGACTTCGATCAGGTCGTTTTTTCGAAGATGCAAATCTAATTCTGCCAGGGCGGCTTTTGCCGATCGATAGCGCTCAAGTGCAGGACTGTTTCCTTCGGACATAAGCGGTTCTTCCGATTCAGTCGCACGGCGGCTGGTGGCGATTTCCAGTAGTGCAGCCGATCGGATCCGCATCGGTTTTTGATCGCGGTCGATGTCACATTTTTCGAGGACCGGCAGATACGAGTTCTGAACACCCTGCCTGGAAATGTTCAGGAAACGCGCCGCCTCAGCCATCGTGATCCCGCTATCTTTGGGGGTTTTGGTTTCAGTTTTCATCAAGCAAGCAAGCTCCAGTTCGAGTTGTATTTATGCAAAAGTTGGTGGGTGGGGGATTGGATACCTGAGTGTGTCATCTCAACCGAGTACCTTCGACTCCGGGGCAGACCCCAGGGGTGGTCGCAGCGCGTTGCTCGTCATGTCGTGGCACGTCGCTGTCATCATTTATCCTTTCCCTGTCAGAAGCCCAGAGACCTCGCGTGAGCTCGTGAAATTCGTGAACGATAAAACACACTCGCCAACCGCTCGCTCGGTCGTGAAGACCGTCCTGATCGGCCATGCCCGTGCTGGCTTCTCATCCTGCTGGCGTTGTGCGATCGACTGTAGCCGTCCGTACAGTTCGGCACCTTCATCCAGTGTGCAGACGATCCTGCCGTGATGTGTTTTGCCGCTCTTGGATTTGCTGATTTCAATTGACGCCATGGTGTGTGCTTCCGTTACTTCGTTCGTGAGTGTTGTTGACCTCCCCGTTTGACCTCCCCGATGACCTCCCCACTTCCCCGATGCAGCGGGGGCAGTCACCTCCTCCACCTCCACCTCCCCACTATCTTTATAGTGGGGGGGGGGAAGTGGTGGAGGCCGTCAAAGATCACAAAAGTCGACCTGCCCGACTTCTGGTGGGATGTGGACAAGTCGCCATCCCCCGGTGGGTGTTTTGCTACGTGGTGGCTGGAATTCCGAAACCCATGCAATGCGATCCTCTGCTTCAAGTTCGGCAATTGCGTCCCTGAATGACTTTTGGCTGGGGTGGCTGTTTGACAGCTTGTTTTCGGATGCTGTCGAGGCTGGTTCACGTTTCAGGGTCTCCAGAATCGAGTGAGCCTTATCTTTGACGGCATTGGTCATGCGGGCGTCATTGCGGCTCGGGGCCTGTTTAACAATCGGTTCGATGTCCTCAGCCAGTTCCCACAACGGAAATTTCCACCGCAGCGTCTGCGGCTCGACTGGAGCAAATGTTCTGACGGCCGCATCGAGTACAGCTAGTTCGGGAGCGTCGTTGTGTGGCCGAATAGTGAGGTGACAATCGACGGTTCGGGATTGTGCACCACCGCCCGCTCCGATGTCCGTAACAGCCTTGCCGCCCTGATCACCTTTGGTTGAGTGGTGAAACACAATCAAGCTGCTTGGCCAGTCGGTCGATGCCGTTGTGGAATTCGGTTTGATCGTCGTTGCTATTCTCCTGCATGCCATGACCGAAAAATCTGTATTTCGCATCGAGCACAACCAGCGTCAGCTCGCCAGGCTTGAAAGCGGCAAGCTGCGACTGGATGTCGCCCAGTCCGACGGGTTCGCCTCGCAAGTCAACATAGTCGAACGCTGCCCGTTCTTCGTCGTCATAAATTCGCATGGCATCGGCCACGGACTTCATGCGGTTTTGAATGGTTTCGTCGTGCAACTCATTGTCGAGTAAAAGAACACGGCCCCGTTTTGTTGGCCGTCCGAACCAGTCACGCCCTGTGGCGACACAGAACAGCATTACCAGTGCCAGCCACGACTTCCCGATTTTGGTGGCCGCCACAATGTTGATGACTTCGCCGCGCCTAGCCAGCCCATCAATGATGACTTCCCGCATCCTCGCTGGATTAGCGACCGCATCCCAAACAGATTTCAGACGCCACATTGGGCGTGATGTATGTTCGTCGTCCGCAGGCTTCCCGTTTTGCCGTGCATGATATCGTTCTTCTGGTGGTAGCTCTGCAGTTTGACCGAGTGTGCGATTCATAGCGACACCTCCTGCAGATAGCGCTGTGCAGCGTCACGTTGTTGGCTGTCGCTGAATCCCATGCTGTGCAACCAGAAACGCCACCGGCCATAGGATTGATTGTCAGGCAATCCAGCAGCGCCTGTGAACACTTGCAGTAGGCCGTTGCCGCCATGGTCCACCGTGGCCGATGTACCATGTGACTTTCCGGGACGGGTCCAGAATTTCCCTTCACCATGCCATCCAAAATGCTGCAGCAAGTCCGGCCATGGAATCGCATCAATGTG
>JBDNHJ010000357.1:0-10545 GCA_041688835.1 Fuerstiella sp. | reverse complement strand
CGCCACGGTCTTGGTACTCCCCTCGGCTGGCTCGATCAGAAACGGTCAGAATGCCGATTTTTGCTGGAATTTGCATGGTGATGGAAGAAGAAGGGGGCAGTGAGTGATCGTCTCACGGTTTGCAGGGGATTCCGCACCCGTGTCGGGCAGCGCCGTTAAGGATTGTCTTCCCGTAATTTGCAGAGTTACAATACAAAGTCCTTAACGGCGTTGCCCGGCGGGACTGTCGACTTTCCTGCGTCGATTGAACCGTTCAATTGCAGATTCTCAACGATCCGAACATTTCTTATTATTCGTCGGTCAATCCGGGTGCGAACTTCCCATTCAGTATAGTCTGTCTATCATGCAGTGACCCGTGTTGGTGAGGTCGTGTATTCACGGATTGGCCGAAAAAATGGTTCTCTGTGGTCGATACGTCAAGAGAGTGGTGGTTTTCCGTTAAGTCTATCTGGTCGTAACTGTTTCACATGTCACTGTCATCAAATCAGCCCTCGGCTGCTCCGACGTTTTTGGACAGTTCGGCTGAGTCGGAGCCAGAAACTAAGTCACGTCGCCCGGTGTCGCAACTGAGCACGCAAAGTCTCGCATTTATTGAGGCGCAGTATTCTGACTATTTGCACGATCGGGGGTCGGTCTCGCCAGACTGGCGCGACTACTTCGACGAAATTCATGCGGGGCATGAAGATGTCACGGCTGAGGTGCTGCAGACACCCTTTAAGCACGACAGCATTTTTCACCGTCATTCGCGGCCGACAATTACATCGCCGGGTGAATCGACGTCGTCCGAAGCAGCGATTCTGCAGGAACGTCTTGATCAGCTGATCCGCAACTTTCGTGTTCGCGGCCATATTATTGCTAAGATCGACCCTTTAAACGCCAAACGCCCGCAGCCTCCCGAACTCGATCCTGCGTTCTACGGATTTACCGAAGAACACATGGACATGGAGTTCTCCACGCAGTGGTTCGGCGGTGCGGAATGTCGCACGTTGCGTGACATGGTGACGTGGCTGCAGATGACCTACTGTCGATCGATCGGCGTGCAGTTTATGCACATCGACAGTCTGCAGGTGCGGGCATGGTTGCGTGATCGGATGGAACGCACGGGCAATCGCTTGCGTTTGAGTCGTGACGAGCAGATTCGGATATTGCGCCGGTTGAGTGACGCGGTGATGTTCGAAGAGTTCGTGCAGAAAAAATACGTCGGTGCCAAAAGCTTTTCGCTGGAAGGGGCCGAAAGTCTGATTCCGCTGCTGGACATGGCGATCGAACGGGCCGGCAGTCAGGGGATCGACCTGATCGTGATGGGGATGGCTCATCGTGGTCGGTTGAACGTGCTGGCCAACATCATGGGGAAAGACCCCAGTCGCATTTTTCGCGAATTCGAAGACCGTGACCCGGAACTGCAGATGGGTCGTGGTGACGTCAAATACCACCTCGGATTCAGTTCTGACTGGAAAACGACGACTGGTCAGGAAGTGCATCTGACGCTGTGCTTTAACCCCAGCCATCTGGAATTCGTGAATCCCGTGGCTCTAGGCCGATTGCGCGGCAAGCAGGATCATCGCGAAGACTACGAACGCCGCAAAAGTATGGCGATTTTGATTCATGGGGACGCCGCTTTTGCCGGCGAAGGGGTCGCTCAGGAAACACTGAATCTCAGCGAACTGACGGGCTATCGAACCGGCGGGACTCTGCACATTGTCGTCAACAATCAAATTGGTTTTACCACGTCGGCATCTGAAGGGCGGTCGTGTACCTACGCCACAGATGTGGCGCGCATGTTGCAGATTCCGATCTTCCATGTGAATGGAGAAGACCCGGAAGCGGTGGCTCAGGTGGTGCAACTGGCCATGGACTTCCGTCAGAAGTTTCAGCGAGACGTGATTGTCGACATGTACTGCTTCCGGCGGCGCGGTCACAACGAAGGCGATGAGCCGGCGTTTACGCAACCCACCATGTATCAGATGATTCGGCAGCGGAAGACGGTGTTCGAAAGTTATCTGGACAGCACACTGGCGCTGGGCGAGTTGACTCGTGAAGAGGCCGACGAAATCGTGGCCAAGCGCATGCAGGTGCTGGAAGACGAACTCGCGGAAGCTCGCAAAGAAGAATTCCGTCACTTAAAAGACGGTGGCAGCGGCACTTGGAAACCGTTTCGTGGTGGGCCGGTGGAAAATGCAGACGTGGTTGACACGTCCATCGACGCCGCCGAACTGAAGCGAATCGTGACCGCGTTGAGCACCCCACCCGATGGGTTTTCTCCGCATGAGCGTTTGTTACGCATGTTGAAACAGCGAATCAAGATGGGCAAGGGGCAGCAGTCGTTTGACTGGGGCGGAGCGGAAATGGCGGCCCTTGGTTCTGTGGTGGCGGCGGGGCATCAGTTGCGTTTCAGTGGTCAGGACGTGCGTCGCGGAACGTTTAGTCATCGTCATGCGGCGTTGTACGATTCCGAAGATGGTCGCGTGTGGTTGGGGCTGCAGGATTTGGCAAAGCGGCCTGAACAGGTCGAAATGTACAACAGTCCGCTGTCAGAAATCGGCGTGCTGGGTTTTGAGTACGGTTACAGTTTGGATCAGCCCGATAGTCTGACAATCTGGGAAGCTCAGTTCGGCGACTTCGTCAATGTGGCTCAGGTGATCATCGATCAGTTTATCTCCAGCGCCGAAGATAAGTGGAAACGGCTCAGCGGTTTGGTGATGCTGTTGCCGCACGGTTTTGAAGGCCAAGGACCAGAACATTCCAGTGCTCGATTGGAGCGATTTCTGACGCTGGCGGCGGAAGATAACATGCAGATTTGCGTGCCGACCACTCCCGCTCAGCACTTTCATCTGCTGCGTCGACAAACGTTTCGCAAATGGAAGAAGCCGTTGATTGTGATGACGCCCAAGAGTCTGCTGCGTCTGAAAGATGCGGTGTCTCCGTTGAGCGATTTTACCGATGGGCAATTTCACGAAGTTCTGGGTGACGAACAGGCGGTTGCGTCTGGTGTGACCCGAATTTTGCTGTGTTCTGGCAAGATCTTCTACGAACTCGACAGCGTTCGCCAAGAGTCGGGTCGGGACGATGTGGCCCTGCTGCGTGTTGAGCAGTTGTACCCGTTTCCTGAAGCGGAACTCCGCGAGAAGTTGTCAGCGTACGGTGCTGATGTTCCGGTGTTCTGGGTTCAGGAAGAGCCTCGCAATATGGGAGCGTGGCCCAGCATGCGGATTCGCTTCGGCGATTCCGTGTTTGAAACACATCCTCTGGTTGGTATTACGCGTCCGGAATCGGCGAGTCCGGCGACGGGGTCCGGCACAAGTCATAAAATTGAACAACAGGCCATTTTGAAACAGGCTTTGGAAATCGCATGAGTAACGAAGTAGAAATTAAAGTCCCGTCGGTTGGTGAATCCATCACCGAGGTCTTCATCGGGGAATGGTATACTGCATCGGGCAGCTTTGTTGAGCTGGACGGAAACGTTGTCGGTTTGGAAACCGACAAGGCCACCTTTGATGTTCCCGCACCGGTTGCCGGAACAATCACCAAGATTCTGAAGGACGCTGGCGAAACCGCAGAAATCGGCGAAGTCATTGGCTATATGACTCCATCCGCCGCTCCTGCTGCAACCGAATCCGCACCAGCAGCGCCGTCGCCAGCGACGGCAGCGGCACCCGCTGCTCCGAGCGCCGGTCATGTGATGCCGGCCGCACAGCGCATGATGGGCGAGAACAACCTTCCGCCCGGCTCTGTGTCAGGCAGCGGGCCAAGTGGCCGAGTGCTCAAAGAAGACGTGACTCGCCATCTGCAGGGCGGTGGATCGGCTTCGCAATCGAGCGGTTTACGCGAAACCAAAACGGTGCCCATGAGTCCCATTCGTCAGACCATTGCGTCTCGTCTGGTGGGAGCTCAGCAAACCGCAGCGTTGCTGACGACGTTCAACGAAATTGACATGCATGCGGTCAAGCAAGTGCGTGCCAAATATCAGGATGCGTTCGTCAAAAAATACGGTATCAAGCTGGGCTTCATGTCATTCTTTGTGCGGGCGATCGTGGATGCTCTGGAAGAATTTCCAGCCATTAACGCTCAGATGGACGGCAACAAGCTGGTCTATCATAACTACTGCGATGTGGGCGTGGCCGTTGGTGGCGGAAAAGGCTTGGTGGTTCCCGTGCTTCGCAACGCGGAGAACATGAGCTTCGCGGAGATCGAATCGGCCATTCGAGACTTTGGGGCTCGAGCGCAGAAGAACCAGATTACGCTGGAAGAACTCGAAGGTGGCACATTCACCGTTACGAACGGTGGGGTTTACGGTTCGCTGTTGTCCACGCCGATCGTGAATCCGCCGCAGAGTGGTGTGTTGGGCATGCACGGCATCGTGGATCGACCGGTAGCTGTGGCTGGCCAGGTTGTAATTCGGCCGATGATGTATGTGGCTTTGACTTATGACCACCGAGTTGTCGACGGCAAAGAAGCTGTGTCATTCCTGAAGCGCATCAAAGATGTGGTTGAAGATCCCGCACGTCTGATTCTGGAAGTTTGAGACGGTGCCGACCGTCAGCGGATGCGGGCTACCGCTCCGGAAACGCTCCGAAACACTCGGTCGGCGCTCTCGAAAATGTGCGTGAGAATTCACGACTCGAACAGGAGCGAAGGGGTCGGGAGTCTGTTTCGGAGGCAAGCGGTCGTGTTTTTGCGAAACGGTTTGACCGAAACAGACTCCCGACCTCCTCCCATCGACCAACTAATAAAAGATCCTCATGTCTGAAACATACGATTTGGTTGTCATCGGTGCTGGTCCGGGTGGCTACGTGGCCGCAATTCGAGCGTCTCAGCTGGGCCTGAAAGCTGCCGTGGTTGAACGTGAACCAAAGCTGGGCGGCACCTGTCTGCGCGTGGGCTGCATTCCCAGCAAGGCTTTGCTGGAAAGCACGGAGCTGTTCGAACAGTCTCAGCATGCGTTCGCGGAACGTGGTCTGATCGCCGGAAATGTGACGGTCGATCTGCCCAAGATGATGTCGCATAAAGATGGCGTGGTGACTCAGCTAGACGCCGGGATTCAGGGGTTGCTGAAGAAGAACAAGATTGATCGTCACTTCGGTCACGGCCGCCTGTTGGGCAGTGGCAGAGTAGAAGTCGCTGGCGAGGCGGCGACCGTTGAACTGCAGGCGAAGAATGTTTTGATCGCGACTGGCAGCGTTTCGTCTTCCTTTCCGGGCATGGAGCCAGACGGTGACCGGATTGGCACCAGCACCGAAGCTTTGTCGTGGCCCGAAATTCCTACGCATCTGGTGGTGATTGGTGCCGGCGTGATTGGCTTGGAACTGGGCACCGTTTGGCGTCGGCTGGGTTCGAAAGTAACCGTGTTGGAATACCTGCCACGCATTTTGCCGGGCACAGATTCTCAGATCGCCAAAGAAGCTCAGAAGATCCTGACCAAACAGGGCATGGAATTTCGCTTGGGAACAAAGGTTCAGCAGGTCACGTCCGACGGGACGACATGCCGCGTCGAAATCGAGGGCAGTGATGCTGTGGAATGCGACCGTGTGTTGATTGCGGTGGGTCGTCGACCGTGTACCGATGGTCTCGGTCTGGAAGAAGCCGGAGTCGAAACAGATCCACGCGGCTTTATTCGTGTGAGTTCCACTTATCAGACCACATCGCCGGGCGTCTATGCGATTGGTGACGTCATCGGCGGTGCAATGCTGGCTCATAAGGCGGAAGAAGAGGGCATCGCCTGTGCTGAGTACATCGCGACCGGTCATGGTCATATCAACTACAACACCATTCCGAGTGTGATCTATGTGGCTCCGGAAATTGCGTCCGTCGGGGAAACCGAAGACCAGTTGAAAGAGCAAGGGCGGAAGTACAAAGTTGGCCGGTTTGCTTTTGCGGCCAATGGACGTGCTCAAGCTGCGGGGCTGACGGACGGATTTGTCAAGATTCTGGCCGATGCGGAAACCGACCGCGTGCTGGGCGTTCACATCATCGGTGCTCACGCCGGGGAATTGATTGCGGAGGCGGGCGTTGCAATGGGCTTTGGAGCCAGCAGTGAAGACATTGCTCGCAGCTGCCACGCACATCCAACACTGGCAGAAGCCATCAAAGAAGCCGCGATGGCGGTCGATAACCGAGCGATTCATGCGTAGTGAGCAGTTTTCGAACTCTATGAGCTTCAAACTGCGAAACCGAATTGAACGCGCTGAAATTGGGTGTAAGCTGACGAAATAGTCCGTATCAATTTTTGCGTCCCTTAATTTACTCAGGTGTGTCGTGGTGGACGAACAATCAGTCTTGCCCGGTCAGTTGGACTTTGGGTGGAATGCTCCCGACGACGGTGAGGTTGAAGAGCAGGCTGCTCTCCCGGAAACCGGCAAGAAATCGAACAACGAAATGAAAAAAAAGTCCGTGAAGACATCTCAGGCGAAGCAGAAAACAAAGTCATCTGCGCCAGCACAGCCCGCCGCAGCAAAAAAAACGACTAAGAAAAAGGCTGCCAAGAAGAGATCTGGTCAGGCGGCGAAGAAGACGACCGTTGCAAAGCCGAAAGCTTCGCCAGCAACGGCTAACAAAGCATCAGGCGGCAAGTCGAAAAAGAAAGTTGCCACGACCACCGCGGCAACTCAGCCAGTGGTCGAAGTTGCGGTTGAGAACAAACCCAAGGCTCCGGCGTTCAGCTACCATGAAGCCGTCGATGCCATTCCGATGAAATGGGGCGATCAGTTTCCGAAGGTCGGATTCGGCTTTTGGAAGGTCGAAAAGGAAAACACGGCAGAGGTCTGTCGTGCGGCGATCGAAGTGGGTTACCGACATCTGGACTGTGCCTGCGACTATGGTAACGAAGCCGAAGTCGGCCAAGGAATTGCGAAAGCGATCGATGACGGTCTGTGTGACCGTGAAGATCTGTGGGTGACTTCGAAGTTGTGGAATACCTATCACGCGGCCGAACACGTACTGCCGGCGTGTCAAAAGTCGCTGCAGGATTTGGGGCTGGATTATCTGGACCTGTATCTGATTCATTTCCCGATCGCTCAACGGTACGTTCCGTTCGACACCAACTATCCGCCAGGTTGGTTCTTTGATCCAAACGCCGACCAGCCGGTGATCGAAGAAGCTCGCGTGCCTGTCAGTGAAACATGGCAAGCCATGGAGGAGTTGGCCAAGTCGGGGCTGGTTCGCAATATTGGCATTTGTAACTTCGGCACCAGTCAGATTCGTGACCTGTTGTCTTACGCAAAGATTCGTCCGGCTGTGCTGCAGGTTGAGACGCATCCGTATCTGACTCAGGAAAAGCTGTTGCGATTCTGCCAGAAGGAAAAGGTTGCCTACACGGCGTTTTCGCCACTGGGTGCTCAGAGCTACTTTAGCCTTGGGATGGCCGATCCGTCGGAAGCCGTGCTGAAGCATGCTGTTATCCAGAGAATTGCGGGGGAAGTGGGCAAAACGGCGGCTCAAGTGCTGCTGAGGTGGGGCGTTCAACGTGGCACAGCCGTGATTCCGAAGACGTCCAGTCGAGAGCGAATGATCGAAAATATCGATGTCTTCGGTTTTGAACTGACTCAGGATCAAGTGGCCGCGATTTCCGCTTTGGATCAAGGCCGTCGGTTTAATGATCCCGGACATTTTGGGGAAGCGGCTTTCAACACCTTCCTGCCAATCTATGAATAGCGTTCGTCCCGATCGCCTTCTCCACCGAATTCATTTTCGGTGGGAAAAAGTTTTTGCACTACCGCTGTCGGACAACACAAATGCAGGTTTCAGAATTTCCCATCGCAGGCCAGCGCACAGATGATGGCAGTTCTGCGTTTCCGTTGGCATTTGTCTGCAATGATGCCCAGACGCTAGACGAAGCTCGGGCTTGGGTTGCGGAGAATCGCGAAGCATTGATCGCTCAGGCCGCTGCTCACGGCGCAGTGTTGTTCCGCGGATTTCCCGTGCAGACCGATCAGGATCTGGATGCTTTTATCGCCGCGTTTGACCTGCCGAACTTTACCTATCAGGACTCGCTTTCCAACGCTGTGCGGACCAATCGTACGGAACGCGTGTTCACCGCCAACGAAGCGCCGGCACATGTGAATATCTGCTTGCACCATGAGATGGCTCAAACGCCCATCTATCCTTCCAAGCTGTTTTTCTTTTGCGAACAAGCGGCGGAGCAGGGCGGTGCCACGCCCTTGTGTCGCAGTGATGTTTTGTTTGATCGGATGTTGATCGAGCTGCCAGAATTTGCACGCGAGTGTGCACAGAAAGGGCTGCTATACTCCCACGTCATGCCTGCGACCGATGACGCCGCGTCCGGGATGGGCCGCAGCTGGCAGAGCACATGGAAAGCTCAAACGCCGCAGCAAGCAGAAGCACGCATGACAGAGCTGGGTTACTCATGGGAATGGCAGGACGACGGCTGCTTAAAAGTGACCACTCCCAGATTGCCCGCCGTGATGAAGCTCGACAGCGGCAAGACGGCTTTCTTTAATCAGCTGATCGCCGCGTTCCATGGCTGGAAGGATGCTCGCAATGACCCGTCCAAGTCCATTACGTTTGGCGATGGTTCGCCGCTGGATGTGCCGACGATGAATCGAGTGATCGAGATGGCAGCAGAAATCACGTTTGACGTTCCATGGCAAACCGGTGACGTCGCGTTGGTTGACAATTATGTGGCGATGCACGGTCGCCGTACGTTTCAAGGTACTCGCAAAGTGCTGGCTTCATTGGTGGCTTCGTAGCATGACACTGAACATCGGATTGCTTGGTGCCGGTTGGTTTGGGCGAGAAGCTCATGTGAAGAATCTGCTGCGCCTGCCGGATGTCAATGTTGTTGCGGTCAGTAGTCGCAGTGCAGAAAGTCGCCAAGCGGCCGTCGACCTAGTCGGTGGTCATCTGCAGGCCTTCGCAGACTGGCGAAATGTCCTGCAAGTTGATGGGCTGGATGCCGTGATCGTGGCCCTGACAAATGATCAGCACCACGCAGCGGCGATGGCTGCGTTCGCCGCTGGCAAACACGTGCTGTGCGAAAAGCCGCTGGGGCTGACGATTGCCGAATGCGACGACATCATTGCCGCTGCAAACGCTGCCGGCAAGGTTCTGCAGATCGGCCACGAAATGCGGCATCAGGGTCTGTATCAGAAAATGAAGTCGATGGTCGAAAGCGGCGATGTCGGTGACCCACGGATTATGTGGTGTCGTGAGTATCGCGGGCCGATGCGTCCGGGGTGGCGGTCGAGCGAAAAGCTGACGGGCGGTCTGTTGCTAGAAAAGAACTGCCACCATTTCGATTTGTTCAACTGGATTCTGAACGTGCCACCTGTGCGAGTCACCGCGTTTGGTGGTAAAGACGTGCTGACTGATCGTGAGCTGCTGGATAACGCGCAGGTATTGGTGGAGTACGAAGGCGGTCGCCGCGCGGTTTTGGAAATCTGTTTGTTTGCTCCGACGGGTGGCGATTGCGAAATCGGCATCGTGGGCAGTGGCGGTCGTATCGACACCAAGAACCAAGCCATCCACTTGGAATATCATCGCTTCGATCCGGCGGAGCATACTTCAGAACAAGTCCCCGACCCGGACGACGAAGCGGGCTTTCAGGATGCGTCCGGCCGCGTCGACCGCGGGATCAAGGCGGCGCTCGCGCACTTTCTCGACTGCTGCCGCACCGGAGCGACGCCACTAAACGACGGTAATTCAGCAAGGCTGAACACCGCTGTTTGCTTGGCTGCTCAGGAATCGATTCGTCGCGGCGAAGTCGTCACGATTGCAGAAATGCTCGGCGACTGACAGCGGAGCTCTGAAGACAGCCCAGCCTTTCAATGTCGTTCAGTGGTGTTTGTTGGAAGCGGGTCAATCCAGTCTTCCACGAAGCGATTTATGGAGACGCTGAAATGGAATCTGGCGAGAACTACGATCCGTTTCAACCGCCGTCTGTTGACTCATTCGTCGGCGATCCATCAGGATCTCCGGTGTCGTTTGTGTGGCTCGCGATCGCCACGATTCTGGCGTCGGTCCTGTTAGCGTATGGCACATTGTTGGCCGAATTTAGTCCCTCACTTCCTAAACCGCACGTTCCGCTTGCCGGGTTGTCGGCTTTCAGTATTGCCATTGCGGTCATCTGCGGTCTTGCAGGTCGAGGACATGTTGCTTCATCGGCCTTCCTGCGGGCCGCTGTTGTTTTCGTCGTTGGCTGGCTGCTTTACCTGACGGCCATTCACATCGCGAGTCAATCGGGGCTTCACCGACCTGAATTCTGGATCTTTGGTTCCTTTGCCGCTGCTTCTGCCGCAATCGCTTTCTCCCTGACGTTTGTCCGAAACCGGCGACGGAAAGCTGGGCGGCCAACAGATTCCAAGACACCGTCCGCAACCGAAACATCAGGCGTGTGACCACTCCCTGTGCTAGCCCTTAAACAAGCGAGCCTTGCGGCTTAAAGTACGGAGGATCACCCGTAACCCCTTGTGGAAAAGGCGTATTCATGGATGTGAGGTCCCAAACGCAACTTGTTCACGGAGGGGTTTCGGATGAAACGTTCGCAGAGTGTAAACCGTCAGGCCAAGGCTCGGAAGCGACGACTGAAAGTTG
>JBDNHJ010000055.1:0-10555 GCA_041688835.1 Fuerstiella sp. | reverse complement strand
TGGGTTGTTCATCCACTGGTACGCGATCAGATGGATCGGAAACTGGGACAGCCCCTCCGCGATGATTCAAATTCCGCCAGCTTCATCCGCACGCGGTGCTCGGCCCATAACCGTCCCCCATTTGTGGCTTGTAACTCGATCAATTTCACAAAACAATATTACTCACACAAGAATAAACTAATCGTATCTCAGGATACGGTAGGATACGGTACTTGACACCTTTGTTTTTTCAGCTCATTTCTAAAAGCGAAATCAATGATTTGCGTCCCTTTCTCTTCCCCGCCTTTCCAACCGTGACTTGCAGCAGAGGGAGGTGTCTGCCGGTGTATCAGTAGGGCCATCAAAGGTATAGGAAGCCTTCCTCGAAAGTGCCTGCAAAATGATGGTGCCGGGGTTAGCGCGGCCGCCAGGACCAGACGCTCCCAATGGGAATGGGAATGGCGTCACATCAACTCCCATACCTAACACTCCACTGCCAAACAGTGACAAATTTCCGATGACGGCTGAGCTGGTCTACTTAAATGGGATGTACGCATAATCGTTCATTTGCAGGGCAATATTGAGTGTGGCCGCGGAAACGGCGATATCAACTTCGGAAAGCTTTTCGGTTGTCGCGAAGCCGTGATGAGCCATCGCCTGGCCACAAACGGCAATTTCAACTCCAGCCTTTTTGAGCTGCTTAATCAACTGCGCGTTCGGATTCTTGGTGACACCCTTGTCCTGCAGGTAACTGTTGGCGTGCTTCGCGTACGCCTCATGCGTTAACACCGCTTTAGTCGCCGGGCCATGTAATATGATTGTCATTTTGAACCCCGCGTCGGTGCCGACTCCCGCATCCGTGTACTGATTGTTACGGATCTGTCTGTGGCAGTTCGGCGGCCTTCCATGCCCCCATACCGCCGATGACATTCGTGACCGAGTCGTAGCCTTCACGTTTAAGGAACGAAGAGGCGATCGATGCGCGGTAACCCGATCCGCAGACGACGGCGACTGGCTTGTCACGCGGCACGTCTTCAAAATGCTCCTGCAGTTTTCCGCCGTGAATGTGCCGCGCATTGGCAATGTGGCCTTCATTCCACTCCTTCTCAGTTCGCACGTCCAGAAGTGTCAGAGAACCATTGCGGACGTCGTTCAGGCGTTCGTTCAGATCATGCACCGACATCGTGTTGAACGCCGCGAGTGGATATCCCGATGTCTCCCACGCATCGAGTCCTCCTTCCAGATAGCCTTGCACCTCGTCAAATCCGACGCGCAGTAAATGGGTGGTGACGGTCGGCATGTCAGCCGGATCATCCACGATCACCAGTGTGGGCCGATCGTAAGGCAGAACCCAACCAGCCCACGTTGGCAAATTGTGGCCGAGCGGAATATTAATCGATTGAGGAATGTGGGCGGAAGCAAACGCCTCTTTCGATCGAACATCAACAATCAAACAATCGTCGCACACTCGCTCGTGGACCTGCTTGACATTCCAACGCCGCTGACCCGGCAACTCAGGCCCAATGATCGCCGGTCCATCTTTGTTGACCTGCTTCATGCGGCGAAAATAGGGCGGAGCCAGAGGCATTTCTTCCAGTAAGTCGCTGACCCACTGCTGCTCGGGTTTCTTCTGAAGCGAAGCATTGAATCGGCGTTCGAAACCGATGGTCGAACTTCGACGGGAACCGATCGCTTTGCCGCACAGCGAGCCAGCTCCGTGAGCGGGAAAGATTTCCGTGATGTCCTCCGACTCCGGAAGTTTCTGGAAGACGCTGTTATAAAGTTGGTGCGCCAGCTTTTCCCGGGCTTCTTCACCCAGCAAATCGGGGCGGCCGACGTCGCCGACAAACAAGAAGTCACCAGTGAACAGCAGCCAGGGAATTTCTGCCGTGCGAGACAAATCCTTGAGCGCAATGCAGATGTGCTCAGGCGTGTGGCCGGGAGTGTGCAGGAATTCGAGCCGCACCTTTCCGAACTCAATACTGTCACCCTCTTTGACATACTCGTCCGCGTACGGCTGAGTCCAGTCGTCACCGCCGTAGCCGGAACAATGGATTGTTGGCCGACCATCGAGTCGCGCCTTCAATTCCCGTGAACCACAGACAAAGTCGGCGTGCACATGCGTCTCAACAATGTGCCGGATGTGCAGATCGTTGCTTTTGGCAAAGTTGATGAAGTCATCGACATCTCGCGTCGGGTCAACCACCACCGCGTCGCCGGTTGCCTCGTCGCCAACAATATAAGAGGCGATTGCCAGCCCGGGCACGAATCGCTGGTGAAATAGCATGAGGTGTGTTTCCTTTGGTTGGGGTGGATAGACAGAGTCCTAGCCGTGGCTATCAACGTAGCTTTTCACGAAGTCTCTGATTTTGACTTCCTCACATTCGAAGCCCATTTCGTCGGCTTTCTCAAGCGTCGCCTCACCGGACCAGCCTTCCTTGACGGCCTTGTCCATCACAACAAACGCACCGGCTCGTTTTCCGGAACTGCAATGAATGAAGGCGGGCGACTTGAAAGTCGGCAATCGTTGACGAAACTCATCTTCCAGCTCCGGCCCCATATCTTCTTTGGACACGGGGAAGTGGACGTACTCCAAGCCGTGCTTACGAACCACATCACCTTCCTCTGATGGCGAAAGCGGCTGATCTTCTTCGTCCGCGGTTCGCAAGCTCACGATCGTCTTAAAGCCATCGTCGGCCAACTGCTTGAGTTCTTCTTGCGTCGGCTGACCTCCAACCGTGACGTTTTCGTCGATTTTCATTCGTTGGTTCATTTGGATTGCTCCTGCTCGGGGTCTAGGGATAAATAAAGATCGCTGTCGCAGCGATGGCTCGCCGTGGGTGCGGGGTCCGCCGTCTGGCGAGCGCCGCTCCAGTCAAAACTCGACGGAGTTCATCGGCAAACGCTGTGCCAACATGGCGGAATAACTCAATCAGCGAACGTTGCGGGTTCAGGGCCAGTGCGGCGGTCTTGATCCAGCGCATTGATCGCGTCAATGTCATCGTCAGTCAGTTCGAAATCAAAAACCCGTGAGTTGGATTCCAAATGCTCTCGCTGAACCGATTTCGGGATCGTCACGATGCCGCGCTGCATCTGCCAACGCAGCGTCACTTGCCCCGGCGATTTGCTATACTTCTCACCGATGCGTTGCAGTTCCGACAAGTCAAAGACTTCGCCCTTCATCAGCGGGCTCCACGCTTCCATCTGGATCTCGTGCTGGATGCAGAAGTCGAGAAGTTGTGGCTGCTGCAAATGCGGATGAAATTCGATTTGATTCACCATCGGCACGATCTCAGCGTCGTCCAGCAACCTTGTGATATGCTGTTGCAGGAAGTTGCTAACGCCAATGGACTTGACGCGGCCTTCGTTGTAGATCGTTTCGAGTGCTCGCCACGTGTCATGCACTTCGCCGCGCACTGGCCAGTGAACGAGGTACAGATCAAGATAGTCAAGTCTGAGTCGTTGTAAAGAATCGTCGAACGCCCGTAAAGTTTCATCGTAGCCTTGGTCATCGTTCCACACCTTGCTGGTCACGAAGATGTCCTCGCGAGAAACGTCGCTGTCGCGGATAGCTTGCCCCACGCCTGCTTCATTCTCGTACGCACTGGCCGTGTCGATGCTGCGATAACCAAGTTCCAGCGCCCAGCGAACAGCCTGCTCGACTTCCCCGCCTTGGTCGGCTTTGTAGGTTCCCATGCCCAACATCGGCATTTCAACACCGTTGTTCAGAGTCGTCGTTTCGTGAAGTGTTTCTAACATGGTTTTTTTTCCATATGTTTGGGTGTTTGATATATCTGCGGCTACTGTCTTCGGACGGTGGCCGCTGCCATTTCAGTAGTCGCTTCGATGTCATCATGCGTTGCAGCATGTCCTCGCAGGGAGCGATCTTTTCAAGTCGGAAGAGTATTGGAAAGCGAAGGTCACAGACAGCGCATGAATGCAACGAGTGCCTGTTTCTCTTCGTTAGAGAGATGCAACTGCGTCACGAGATTGAAGAACTCGACGCTGTCTTCCAGCGTAAGCAGCCGTCCATCATGGTGATAAGGCGGCGAGTCTTTGATGCCGCGTAACGTGAATGTTTTGATCGGACCGTCCGCGATGTTGTACTGGCCGTTGATCTTCTCGGGTTCGTAGAAGCGTTCCAGATGCAGGTCGTGCATCTTGTTGTCTAGATAGAACGGCGGCTGATGGCATTCGGCACAGCGGCCTTGGCCGAAGAACACGTTCTGACCCTTCAGTTCTAGTTGCGTTGCTCTTTCGGGAATCAGCTTGCCGAACTCATCCAGCTTCGGTGCCGGTGGGAAGTTCAGCATGTTTTGCATTTGCGCCATCATCGCCACGGCGGCGGAACGATCGGGAAGATGCACGCCTTTCTTGGCAGCGATCACATGGTCGCCATCGAAATAGGCCGTGCGCTGTTCAAACTGGGTGAAGTCTTCAACGCTTCGTAGCGATCGCTTCGAGCCGTGAATTTGCTGATTGAACATGCCCCGCAAGCTAACCGTGTCGAGTCGAAAACGAACCGACTGTGGTCGTGTGTCGGGGTTCAAATGGAAGGCGGCATTGGTGTGGCCGTTCGTGTGACAGTCAAAGCAGGTCACACCGAGACTCGCCTCTTTGACCTTGCGGTCTTCGGTCTGGTTGAACTGCTGCTGCGGGAAGGGCGTCAACAACAGCCGCATGCCTTCCATTTGGACAGGCGTTAGTTTGCCTTTCAACAGGTCGTAGAAGTTCTTGATGGTGAGCACTTTGCCTTGTGAGACATCACCCAAGTCAGGCCGCGTGGTGAGAAAGATCGGGGGCGGAAACTCGGGCGTGAGGTGCGTTGGCAGGTCGAAAGCCACGTCGAAGCGTTCCAGACTACGAGCCTCGGCTTCGTGAATCGCATCGATCTGCTCTTTTGGAAATACCTGTCCACCAACGGGATGTTTCGCATGCGGCAGCGGGCGGAATCCCATCGGAAACAGTCCTTGCTGCCTGATGTCATCTGGTCGCATAGCGGCCAGCGCGGCCCATGTGACGCCACTTGGCAGTTTGACGCGCACTCCCTGCTGAACGGCCTTCCGTTTTGCCGACATGTGTACGTCGGACGGGTTATTACTCAGATCATACCGGCCACGGAGCAGCTCACTGTGCCGCTGCATCACGCCCTCTTTCGCCGCCGCATCATGCTGCATGATCTCGTCAAAAGCTTCGTCAATCACCACGGGCATGTAGGTTTGATCCGGCAGCGACGCACTTGCGTCCGCATCTGAGTCCGTTTGCGATTGTGCGGTAGCTGCGTCCCGGCCGGCAGTTGGTTCGTCAGCGTGTATCGGTCGAGCAGTCGTGCCGCACGAGCCTAGAATCACGGCGACCGCAAATGCGCGCCGGTAAACTGATAGCGTTCTCATTGTTTGTGTCCTTTCAAGTCTCGATGGTCGTTAACAGTGCCATGCCGTCGCAAACGGCATGCCAGTTCAAAACGATTCACGAAGGCACAGTGTGCCCTACAGCGCGACAACTTGTCACATCTCAGCGACAGAATTCGGCGGGAGTTTCGGTCCGCCCAAACTGTCTCGCTGCGATGAACGCACACAACGAATCACACGAAAGTCTTGACGAATGCCACGACACGTCATCGAAGCACTTCCGTCACCCACTGGCCGAAGTGAATGATCCGGAACGCCTAGTGTCGTTTGAGACTACCGTGGACTGCGTCACGAACTTCTTTTCCCTCAATCGGTACCGACATCACCACGTTGCCCGCGACCAATTGCTGTTGAATATGTTCCATTTCCTCGTCGGTGTCGGCGAACCATTGGGCGGATGTGTCGACGTGCTCGACCGCTTCCTTTCCCTCAGACAGGCGAATTCGGTTGTCGTCGATTCCGTATTCCACGAGATCACGTTGTGCCGCGTCGGCGGCTTCGCGACTGTCGAACACGCAGACGATGCAGTTGGTGGGATCGTTTGTCAGAGGCTTGTCGCTCATGGCTGGCTTTCTTGTCGTGCGAGTCGGTGGAATCAGCAGAATGCTTCCTGCCCGTTCTGATACTGATTACGATTAAGCGAATGACGTGCCAAGGACCGATTTCGGCGTGAACGGCCTGACACGGTTGGGCAGTCGTTCTCGCTGGCCGCTGCTGGTCGACCGCAGTGGGCTGCTGTCGACCAGACGCACCGTACGCGACCGCGTCTTGCCCGAGTGAACGCCGACAATCCACGGAAATCTCGTTCGGGCGCGTCAGTTGCCTTGCAGTAGTGGAAGTCGCCAAGACTTTCGACGTACGCTATGGCGCAGGCTGAAACTCTTGAGGAATTCCGCTATGAGTTGTGTTCCCTGCGGTTTCAGCACCTACCGTCTCAGCAAGATTGCGTTATGACCGACACTGCCGTGAAACCCATGGGGACATTGCTTTGTTAACGTTGTCCGCATGATTCTTTAGTCTGACTGTGACTGTCTGACTGCTGGTATTGTGTTTGGTTGGAAGGCATTCTTGATGGCTCGTTTAGGTCGCGCTGAGGTTTTCGCTACGGACGAAGTGGCGATTGTGCATGTGATGAATCGCGTGGTTCGACGTTGCTTTTTGCTGGGTGATGATCCGGTCACCGGGAAGAACTACGATCATCGCCAGCAATGGATCGAGGAACAGTTGGTCACGCAGGCCAAATACTTTGGCATTGATTTGCTGTGACAGGCGATTGTGTCAAATCACATTCACTTGGTGCTGAGGTCGCGGCCCGATGTTGTGGCGGAATGGGATGACACCGATGTGGCTCAAGAAACTAGGAGAGAAACTAGGACACGCACTGTAAATTGGTTGCCCGCAGAAAAAACGGTCAGATGGGCCGAAATGTTGCCCACGGTACGGCGTAACCGTCGAATCCACCAAATCGCCACCAGCCATCGTCATCGCTCGATACTCCCACAAAACACTCGGGTTTTCGCCAAGGCAACCAAACTGTTCCAGCCATCGATTAATTTACAATGCATGTCCTTGTTATTGCATTCTTGTTATTGCATTGTGTCGGGGATGCTGCTGGCGGATGACCGCCGCACGGCCAGCGCGTGGTTCGTGGCGTTTCCTTTCTTTTTTTCCACCGTCTGACACTTCCGAATAACCAAAACGGTACTGGACACCTTTCTTTTTTCAATTTCACAAAACAATATTACTCACACAAGAATAAACTAATCGTATCTCAGGATACGGTACTTGACACCTTTCTTGACCCCCCGGTTAATACCGACAATCACACCGAAGGCGGCGAGGAACTGACCCGCCAGGTCGAGGCTGTGGTGGAGGAAGCCTTGGGACGGTTCAGCGACCGGATTACCCGCGTCGAAGTCCATCTCACCGACGAGAACAGCAGCTCAAAGTGCGGCGACAACGACAAGCGTTGCGTGATGGAGGCCCGCCTCGCTGGTCGCCAACCGATCACGGTGACCGATCAGGGCGCAACCCTGGAGCAGGCACTCGACGGCGCCGCCGACAAACCGGAGAAAACCCTCAAGCGGAGCCTCGGGCGACTGGACGAACCAAAAGGTCGAACACGAGCCACCGCGTTATTCCCTGAGCGGGATTCTCTCAGCCTCTAAATCGCACGCAGTTCGCGCCGATTTGGCCAAAAGCGGACGTGTCTCCGAGACTTTCAGCCAGCGGTGCCGCATGTCGGTGCGCCGGGGGCACGCAAATTGCTGGAACATCATATACCGCATCATTTGCGGCGACGCAGCGGGTGTTCCGCAGGTCGATTCATGGCCAGCTCGGACTTAGATTCGACGTTCGGGCTCCACTGATGATTGACTATCGAAAAGCATTGGAGGACATAAAATGCTCTGGACCATCTTGCTAGTTCTATTGATTCTATGGGCTCTCGGCTTCGGATTTGGTGTTGTAGGCAATCTGATTCATGTGCTGTTGGTCGTGGCTCTCATCGTGTTTGTCGTCCAGCTCGTTCAAGGCCGTAAGGCTGGGCAGGGAGTGGCGCGCGAGAAGCGACAACCATCACAGTGAAAGAGGTTTCAATGTCTGAGCTAAAGATCATACCCAACGAACGTCGCCATTGTGATTGTAATTCGATCAGTGCCAAGGGCATCGCCAGTTCCATAGTGACTTCCAATGACAACAGTCGTAGCGATTGTTGGCTTTCCGAGTGTTTGGCACACCATCTGCGACGATGCTGTACCGTCGCGACAAAGTTTACTCGGCGCCTGGCAAGCTGAGTGATCCCTTCGGCCAAGGGGATCGAATGCCAAACTGCTGCTCGCGCGGCACGACGAACTCCCAGTTCTCAATGTCTCAAATGTCTCAAAGGAAGTACGAAATGAAAACGAACCACCGTTCCTTAGCAGCAGGTATCATGCTGCTGTCTCTGGCCGGACTGTCACCGACAGCCGATGCCGAAGATACAATTCAAACGGGTGACGGCCTGTTGCAAATGACCGCCACCATGCCCGATGAAGCCCGCGTCGGCGAGCAGTTCACTTACACGGTCAAGCTGACGAACACCTCCGAGAACGTCACACTGCACGACGTCGAACTGCGGCAACGTACCGCGAAGGGGTTCTCGATCGAGTCGATATCGATCACGGGTGAAAAGAAGAACCGGCAAAAGAACAACCAGAAGCCGTCCGAGCAATCGAACGCCCAGCAGAGCGAATCGGCGTCCTCCGAACAGGGTCCGTCTGCGTCGAACTCCAACAACCGGATGAAGATTGCCACTCTCAAGCCGGGCGAAAGCCGCACGATCGAAGTGACGGCATCCGCTGACGAAGCCGGAGAACTTCGCAGTTGTCTGGAGATTGTCAACTACAAGCCGGCGATTTGCCTGATTGCTGACGTCGTCAAGCCGGAACTGGAAATTACCAAGGTCGCACCCAAACAAGCCGATCGCTGCAATGTGATTGAACTCGAATACACCGTCAAGAACGGCGGCACCGGCGACGTGGGCACCTTCCAGGTTGTCGACGCTCTTGGTGACGGATTGGCCACGATCGAAGGCAACGCAGAACTGAGGTTCGACGTCGACGGACTCGCAGCGGGCGAGACTCGCAAGTTCATCGGCCGCGTCTATGCGAGCAAGGCGGGTTCATTCACCAGTCGCGCCGTCGCCAAAGCTGAGAACAGCGACCTCAAGTCGCGAAGTCAGAAAACGACTACGAATGTCATCGCCGCCGACTTGGACGTTCGCGTCGAAGGCCCGGGACGACTGTATGGCAATCAACTGGTAACGTTCACTGCGTATGTCACCAATACCGGCAACTCGCCGGCTGAGGACGTGGGTGTGAAAGTGTTTTGGCCCGAAGACGCCAACCTGGCGGACCTGGGTGATGTTCGGATACAGAAGGAGAACACGAACGGCTCGGCCAACAACGGTGAAGAGAAACAGAGTCAGCCGACCGTCTCCGCCAAGCCCAACGACGATACGACCAGCAACAATCAGAACAGCAGTGACGATAGCTCGTCCAGTAGCGACGACAACTCGAAGCTCGCGATGGCTGACAAAGCCTTCACGATCAGCAGCCTCAAGCCCGGCCAGACGGCTGTATTCGAGTATGCTGTCCGTCCCGGCGATCTCAAGCGGATTCCGACGCGAGTGGAAGCTCGGTCTGTATGCACCGTGGACGTGGCCGATGATCAAGCCAACGCCAAGAGCGAGGCGATGGCCACCGGCTACGCGGCTGTGAAGATTGTCCGCCTGCCGGCCATGCAGCTGGTCGTGTTCGATGACGAAGATCCCGTAACAACCGGCTCGAAGGTCAAGTACTCGATCCGCGTCTGGAACGAAGGCGACGCCGACGATCAGAACGTCAAGCTGGTCGCACATCTGCCGGACGGACTTGAGTTCACTAGTGCCGAAGGTCCAACCGAACACAGCGTCAAAGGTTCGATGATCACCTTCAAGCCGATCAAGACAATGGAGCCTGGCGATCGTGCCGACTACATCGTCACGGCTGTCTGCTCTGGTCAAGGGGACGTCCGCTTCGAAGCCGAGTTGAGCAGCAAATCGCTCGACAAGGCCGTCACCGTCGAAGAGCCGACCCGACTGTTTGGAGGCAAGTAGTCGTCCCGGCAATCAACCGCAGAGTCTCGAAGCCCGCCCGCGCAAGCGAGCGGGCTTTCTTGTTTTGAGCGTAGTCGTATTGTCGCCTCAGTCCAGCTGACGGAGAAACTCGGCCAGCTTGCGGCCGTCAGGAGGTTTGATCATGTGATGATCGAAACCGGAGTCGAAAAAACAAAGGTGAAAAAACAAAGGTGTCAAGTACCGTTTTTGTTATTTAGGTGATTTCCGTGGTCGTCCTCGCGGTCGAATTGTCGCCTCAAGCCCCAGAGGGGGCGCGAAGTTTGGTCAGTTAAAGAACAGTACTTGCGGGAGGAAGTGATGGTTCCATGCTGCTCTTTGTTGCTTTCCTTTGACGCTGTCTTTGCAGGGGTGGTGCTTGAGCAGGCTGGCGGCCACACGTCGCAGCCATGACAGATTGTTGGCCAGCGTTCGTTCGCGGACTCGGCTGGCGTCTTCGTTGAACAGCACGTCCAGTTGCCAGTGGCAGTTGTTTTCGATCGACCAGTGTTGACGAACAGTGGTGGCAAAC